>JAAYSA010000051.1 GCA_012518455.1 Erysipelotrichaceae bacterium
CGCTTAGTTTCACGCCTTCGCGAAAACAATTTATTTGTTATCGGAATGGGTGAAAGTAAAACACCTGCTAGCCTCGTAAATTCAGTTGAAGTTTTTGTCTACCTAGACAAAATTAAGAAAATGCGTGACAAAACAAAGAAACTTAAAACAAAATCAAGTAAAAATGATGATGACAGCATCATTCCACTTGATGACCTAATCGATGTTCTTACAAATATAATTGCAGAAAATGCTCTTGATGATGATGGCTGGGCCTATTGGAGTAATACCAACAATACGCTTGTTCGTAAATATCCAGGCTTTGACCCCCGTAACTACGGCTTTAAAGGTAAGGCCCTTCAGTTCTTCTTAAAGAATGGCTTTGAGAAGCGAAATGAAGGTCTTGACGTCTTTATTCGCCCAATTAACCGCGAATAAAGAGGCAAAAAAATGACAAAAACACCAGCGTTTTGCTGGTGTTTTTTTGTTTTCGTTTACCTTTAAACGATTTTTACTTCTTCTTTGTTTTGTGTTTCTAAAGTCGCTACAAGAGCATCTAGATCATTATGCATGCCGACATTGCCAGCATCAATATCATCACAAAGTTTCTTATAAACTTTTTCATCAATCTTATATTTTTTTCTAATTAAAATATATGAAGCGATAAATAAAATTACAGGAATAACAGTCATTCCAACAAGTAGTGAAATTAAAACGCCAGGTAGGTTAGTTGCTCCATCGATTGCAGACTGGGCTAGTGCAACAGTTTGCTCCTGCGTTAGTCCTTGAAGTTCTTTATCAATTTCTACTTGACTAATTTGATTTGTAATCGCATAAATCCCACCTGCTAAAAGAATGACATAGACAAAAAGCGTTTGAAAACTACTACTAATTTTTGCAGCAAAGGGTCGTGCACTAAAGATAATACTTTCTTTTCTTTCACCCGTTTTCCATTCATTATATTCAATGGTGTTAGTCGCCATAACAAGTAGCGCCATATAAAATAGACCTTGCGCAGCAAAAACTAGAACACCAATCACGCACATCACCCAAATATTAGGTGCCTCAGTTACGCCTAAAGCATGAAGTAGACCATAAACAAAGATTGAAGCATAGCCTACCATCATTGTAATAAATGTCGCACTCAAAATTTGAGAACGCGTCATTTTTTTTGCAAAAAGCGGGTATGTTGCCTGTGCTACGATTGTTCCAAGCGCATAGGCAACTGTAAAATAAAACATTTTTAGTCCGCCCTCACCATATCCATAGGCAAAATAAAAATAGTTTAGGCCAAAGGCATTAAGAAGTGCACTACCTAAGTAATAGAGAACAATAATAATCATCATCCACCAAAGTTGTTTATTTTTCCAAACAACAACAAACATTTCTTTTAGAGTGATTTTTTCTTCTCGTTCAACTTCTGTTCGCTCTTTTTCTTTACAAGTAAAGACAAGTAAGAGCTGACAAAGTAAAAATACCGCTGCTACAACAATCCCGATCCAGCGGAAATTTGCAATTGCATTGCCTGGGAAAATCATTGGAACTAAACCACCTACGGTAAAAGCACCAATACTAGCAGCAACTGCAACCATCGTTGTAAGTTGGTTTCTTGTTTTTTCTTCTTTTGACAAAGAAGGTAGCATACTCCAATAGGCAATATCATTGAAGGTAAAAGTAATCTCCCAAAGAAGATAGAAAACGGCAAATAAGGCAACAAACCACCAGCCCGTAGCCCGTACACTAAACATAAGAGCAAGAACGATTGAGTTAGTTACCGCTCCTATTAAAATCCAGGGTTTATATTTACCCATCTTCCAATGAGTATTCTCAATTAGCATTCCTATCATTGGATCATTAACGCCATCCCAAATCCTAAAGATAAACATAATCGCAATAATAACTGCCATTTTCGACTCATATCCCCCTTCTCCTCCAAGAGTAAACTGGACATAGGTCATTAAAAAAAGTGCCACTAAAGTATAAGAGGCATCTCGACCTATACCAGTAAAGGGATAAACAATCTTAGTTAAAAGCGGTACTTTATCGCCTTTAAAAGTTTTAAAAAGGTTCATAACATTATTTTCCTTTGCTATTTTATACAAACTCATTTTAACCTAATAGTTAGAATAAAGTCAAAGGGAACAAAAAAAGCCAATAAATTGGCTTTTTTTGCTAATCGTTTTTATATCTTTTAATCTTCAACAGGCTCAATTGCGTTTTCTAGCATAATGCCAATGATTGTTGAATAAACTGCAACTCCGACAACAGTTAAACTAAAAAGAGCAAGAAATACATA
>JAAYSA010000010.1 GCA_012518455.1 Erysipelotrichaceae bacterium
GTAATAAAAGTAAATCCTGAACAAAAATTTACCGAACCTCCTAGACGCTACAGCGAAGGTGGCATTGTTAAAATAATGGAAGAAAAAGGTATCGGACGTCCTTCTACATATGCGACTACAGTTGATACTTTAGTAAATCGTAATTACATTACTAGAAGACCTTCAATTAAACCAACGCTAAGAGGAAAAACGGCGGTAGATATTTTAGAAAACTCATTTCCTGTATTGATTCAAGAAGAATATACTGCAAATCTTGAGTTAAAACTTGATGATATAAGTCGCGGCAACTTAACCAAAGCAACATTTTTAACATCATTCTATGAACCTTTTATGGGTAAACTAGATAATTTAGTTAAATCGCTCAAACCTGAAAAACTTGATGAGCTGTGCCCTAAATGCCATAACAAAACACTTGTTCGAAAATATGGTCGCTATGGGCCATACATTGTTTGTGAATCAAAAGGTTGTGACTATAAACGTTCAGATGCGATTATTTATGATCAAATAGGTGAAACCTGCCCTGAATGTGGAAGTCCTCTAGTTGAAAGAAAATCTAAGTACGGAAAATTTATTAGTTGTAGCGATTATAAGAATTGCGATTATAAAAAACCAATTGAAACAAAAACACGTAAGAAAAGTAAAGCCACATAAAGTGGCCTTTTTCTTACATTATTAACTAGGATTAGTTTAGTTTGTTATAATACTAATATGCAAAAAGTTAATATTATCGGTGCCGGCTTAGCTGGAGTAGAAGCTGCACTATATTTAGCAAATATAGGAGTAAGTGTTAATCTTTTTGAAATGCGTCCAAAGAAAAATACACTAGCTCATAAAACACCATATTTTGCAGAACTGGTATGTTCAAATTCTCTTAAAAACAAAATGCTTACTAATGCTTGCGGTTTACTTAAAGAAGAGGTGAAAATTTTAGGATCATCAATAATTAAAGTAGCAAATAAAGTTGCAATTCCTGGGGGTAATGCTCTTGTAGTAGATCGTGACTCATTTAGTAAAACACTTGATAAAACTGTAAGAGAACATCCTCTTATTAATGTAATAAACGAAGAAGTCGTAGACCTTCCTAAAGGTATTACAATTGTTGCTAGCGGTCCTTTAACAAGTAAGGGATTAGAAAAAACACTAAGTAATTTACTAGGTGAAGAATCACTTTTCTTTTTTGATGCTAGCGCACCTTTAATTGAAATTTCCTCAATTGATATGGAAATTGCATACTTTAAAAGTAGATATCACCAAGGTGATGATAGTTATATTAATTGTCCTTTTACAAAAGACGAATATGATATTTTCTATAACGAGTTAATTAAAGGAAAAATAGCTCTAGTTCATGAGTTTGATAAAAAATATTTTTCTGCTTGTATGCCTATTGAAGTATTAGCAAAAAAAGGCAAACATACACTTCGTTATGGACCATTAAAACCTAAAGGGTTAGAAAAAGAAGGACGACCACAACCATATGCAGTAGCACAACTTCGCCAAGATAATGCTTTAGCGACTCTATATAATCTAGTCGGTTTTCAAACCAATTTAACATATGGTGAACAAGAAAGAATTTTTCGTCTTATTCCTGGTTTAAAAAATGCTAAATTTACTCGCTTTGGGTTAATGCATCGCAATACTTATTTAAATGCACCAAAATTACTAAATCTCGATATGAGTTTAAAAAATAATCCAAATATTTATATAGCAGGACAATTAAGTGGCGTTGAAGGTTATGTTGAAAGTGCAGCATCAGGTCTATATGTTGCAATTAATGTATATAGGCGCCTAAATAAATTAAAACCCTTGCAAATTCCACCTCAAACGATGTTAGGAGCCTTAATAAATTATATTATTAAAGCTAGTCCAAAACACTTCACACCAATGAATGCTAATTTCGGATTATTTCCAACGCATTCTAAAAAGGAAAGAGAACAATATATTAACAACGCCTTAGATGCGATAAAATTATATAAAGAGGAAATTGAGTAAGCATATGAATAAAACAATAGCGATGTTTAAAGATTATTTGAAACTTGAGCGTAACTATTCATCTAATACGGTAAAGGCATATGTTACTGATTTAGAAGTTTACTATGATTACCTTTTTGAAATAAAAACAACAGATGATAAAGTAACTCGTGATGAAATAAGAGGGTTTTTAAAAGATCAAGTAGAAAAAAGTATTTCAAAAAGAACAATAAGAAGAAGGGTCTCAACTTTAAGACATTATTATTGGTTTTTGCAGTATAAAGAGTTAGTTAATTATGATCCTACGATTTATATTCAAAGTCCAAAAGCTATTAATCCCTTACCGCGTGTTCTTTATGAAGAACAAATAAGAACACTTCTTAAATATAATTCCGAACGAACAGATTTCCTTCGTGATCGAGATCAAGCAATACTTTCACTTTTATTTTCAAGTGGAATAAGAGCAAGTGAACTAATAAATCTTACGATGCAAGATATTAACTTTTCTCAGCAAACAATCAATATTATTGGTAAAGGTAATAAACAAAGAATTGTAATGTGTTCAAAAGAAAGTTTAAATACAATAAAAAAATATAATGATGGTTTAAGGAAAGAGTTGTTAAAAAGAAGACATGATCCTCGACCAACCAATATCGTTTTTCTTAATGCGAGAGGAAATAAACTTACTCTTCAAGGACTTGATAAAATACTTTTTTCAATTGAAAGAAAAACGGGTGAATATTTAGATCTTCATCCTCACCTATTTAGACATTCATTTGCAACAAGTCTCGTTGAAAGAGGGGCAGATATTCGTGTGATTCAAGAACTTTTAGGTCATGAATCACTAGATACAACTAACATATATACTCATATTTCGGAAGAGAAAGTTGTAAGAGATTATTTTAAATATCATCCTCGTCGAAAAAAGGATGAAGATGATTAAAATGTAATAAATAGATTAGATTTGCATACTTTTTATATAAAAGTACACCATTTTTTAAACAATTTAATAAAACATAAGAGTTTCTCATTGCAAGGAACTTTTACCTATGGTAAGATATTCGCGGTCATAAACCAAATACACACATTGTGAATTCTTAGTTCTAGTCTAGCGTGCAAGCTAGGAACTAAGTTAGAAACAATGGAGGAAAAAACAAAGGAGGCTCAAAACATGAGTGAAACAAAAAAACTAGAAGAAGCCGTTGTCGTAGAACCAACAATGGAACAAGTTCTTCCAAACATGGATTTACCCGTAGTTACAATGAAAAAGCTACTTGAAGCTGGTGCCCATTTTGGCCATCAAACAAGACTATGGAACCCCAAGATGAAACCATATATTTATGGTGAACGTAATGGTGTTCATATTATCAACCTTGAAAAAACGGTTGTAAAAGTTGAAGAAGCATACGAAAAATTAAAAGACATCGTCACAAGAGGTGGCAAGGTCTTATTCGTTGGAACTAGAAAAGCCCATGCAGAATTTGTTAAACAAGAAGCTGAACGCTGTGGTTCCTTTTATATTAATAATCGTTGGTTAGGCGGAACATTAACTAACTTCCGTACAATTTTAAATCGAATTCGCTATCTTCGCGAATTAGAAATGAAAGAAGCCGATGGTGGATTCAAACATTTAAACAAAAAAGAATTAGCACGTATTCGTAAAGAAATGGAAAGATTAACGCTAAACTTTGAAGGTATCAAAGAAATGCGTAGAGTTCCAGAAGCAGTAATTGTCACAAGCTCAATTATTGAAATCAATGCCGTTAAAGAAGCACGCAAACTTGGCATTCCAGTATTTGGCTTAATTGATACAAACTGTGATCCAGATGTTTTAGACTACATTGTCCCAGCAAATGATGATGCAACTAAAACCGTACAACTTTTCCTTCAATTAATGGCAGACGCAGTTGCTCAAGCAAAAGGTGGTTTAACTGTAGTTGCTTATACGCCTGATGTTGAAACTGAAATTGAAACTCTTGAACAATCACTATCCAAAAGCCATCAACTAATGGATAAGGATGAAGAAGAAGTTCGTCCAGCACAACAACCTCAACGTATTCGCAAGAAAAAGACTGAACATTTAGATAAACCAAAAAGACAACATCATGAAAGAAAAGTTGAAGAACATGACGATCTTTTAGAAGATGTTGAAAGTGTAGAAGAAGTTAAAAAACCAAAACGCTCTAAAAAAGTTGAAGCAAAAGAAACAACTGAAACACCTGAAGTAAAAAAAGAAGCTAAGCCTAAAAAGGTTAAAGAACCAAAAGTAGAAGGCGATGTTAAAACTGAAGAACCAAAGAAAAAGACTGTTAAAAAAGAAGTAAAAGAAACTGTTAAGGAAGAAAAAGTTGAAGAAAAGAAAGAGGAGGCTAAAGAATAATGGCAACAATGATTGAACTTATTAAAGAACTCCGTGCCACAACTGGCGCTGGAATGATGGACTGTAAAAGAGCCCTTGAAGCAACAAACATGGATCTTGACTTAGCAAAAGATTGGCTTCGTGAAAAGGGAATTACTACAGCAGAAAAGAAACAAGCTCGAATTGCAGCAGAAGGTTTAACAACCGCTTTAGTTGGCAAAAACGAAACTGTTATTCTTGAAATTAACTGCGAAACTGACTTTGTTGCTCGTGGTGAAACATTTATTCAAATTGTCGAAGATAGTGCAAAACTACTTCTAAAACATTTACCTAAAACACATGAAGAAGCTGATGCATTAATTCAACCTTTATTTAATGAAGCTACATTAAAAATTGGTGAAAAACTTTCATTCCGTCGTTTTGAAATTATCAAAGCCTCAGCTGAAAATGTTTTTGCCTACAAACACATGGGTGGAAAAATTACATCTGTAGTCGTTTTAGAAAAAACTGATCAAGAATTAGCACGTGGACTTGCAATGCATATTGCAGCAAACAATCCTTCTTATATTAAAAAAGATGATATTCCACAAAGTGAATTTGAAAAAGAAACAAGAATTCAAACTGAAGCTGCTAAAAATGATGAAGAGTTAGCCAAAAAACCAGCAAATATTCTCGAAAAAATAGTTGCAGGAAGAGTTAGCAAAACATTTAATGACAATACATTATCTGAACAAGTCTACTTGTTAGATGGTGAAAAGAAAGTTGGCGTTGTCCTTAAAGAATTAGGCAATACCGTTACTTGCTTTGTTCGTTATCAATGTGGTGAAGGTTTAGAAAAACGCAAAGACGACTTCGCAGAAGAAGTCATGGGCGCAATCTAAAATTGAAAAGCATCCTTTATGGATGTTTTTCTTTAAGGAGTTAATATGCATAAATACAAAAGAATAGTCCTTAAGTTAAGTGGTGAAGCACTTAAAGATAAAAAATCATCTCAAATTTTTGATGCTCAAACTTTAAAAAGTATCGTTAAAATTATTAAAGAATACCTTGAACTTAAAATTCAAGTTAGCATCGTAGTTGGGGCCGGAAATATTTGGCGAGGAAAACTTGCCAAAGAAATAGGTCTTGAAGTTGAAGATGCTGACTATATGGGCATGGTAGCAACAGTGATTAACGCTGCTGCACTTAAGAGTATTTTAATAGAAGACGGCGTTTCTGCTGAGGTTTTAAGTGCTTTAGCAGTAGAAAAAGTAGCTAAAAAATATACAAAAGAAGAAGCTGTTGAATTACTTAATAAAGGTACAGTAGTAATTTTTGCCGCTGGGACTGGCAAGCCTTTTTACACAACTGATACATGTGCCGCAATGAGAGCAATTGATATTGATGCAGATGTCTTACTTATGGCTAAAGATGGAGTGGATGGCGTTTATACTAGTGACCCGCGATATAATAAAGATGCTAAATTTATTTCAAAAACAACATATGAAGAACTTATTACTTTACAAGTTCAAGTGATGGATCAAAAAGCATTGATGCTTTTAAAAGAAAGTGGCATTGATACGATTGTTTTTGGTATGAATGATCCCAATAATTTTATTAAAGTATTAAAAGATGATAAAATAGGAACACATATAAGTTGAGGTAAATAATTATGTCAGATATTAATGTTTTAGATGCTCGAGAAAAAATGGAATTTGTCATATTAAATTATGAAGAAAATTTGGCAATTCTTAGAACTGGTAGAGCAAATGCAAGTTTACTTAACAAAATTGAATGTGATTATTATGGTGAAAAAATGCCTATTAATCAAATTTGTGCTATTTCTGTTCCTGAACCACGCCAACTGCTAGTTAAGCCCTATGATCGAAATGATCTTAAGTCAGTTTTAGCAGCAATTTCTGCTTCAAATATTGGAATTAACCCAATAAATGATGGGGTTTCGATTAGACTAATCATTCCCCCACTAAATGAAGAACGTCGCCGTGATCTTGTTAGAGATGCAAAAAAATACGCTGAAGAAGCAAAAATTGCAGTTCGAAATATTCGTCGCGATGCAAATAATGCAATTAAAAACGATTCAGATAATTATACAGAAGATGATGTTCATAGAACACAAGATGAAGTTCAAAAATTAACTGATGAGTTCATAAGTAAGATTGATGAAATCTTCAAAGCAAAAGAAGAAGAAATTATGACAGTCTAGAGCGGGCAACCGCTTTTTTTTATATATTTAGAAAAGTTTTACTTTTTCTCTTAATTATACCTATGTTAAAAGGTATAATATTTTATATATGGCAAAAAGAAAACAAACAACAGAACTTTTAAATTACGGTGTCAAACATATCGCTTTTATTATGGATGGCAACGGACGATGGGCAAAAAAACGCATGCGACCACGAAACTTTGGTCATGCTGAAGGTGCTAAAAGAATTTTTGAGATTGCGCTTGATTGTAACAAAAGAAAAATTGAAGTAATGTCTTGTTATGCTTTTTCTACCGAAAATTGGAATAGACCCCAATCAGAAATTGATTATTTGTTTAAACAACTTGAGGTTGAACTAAAAAAGAAAATTCCAACATTAATGAAAGAAAATATCAAACTGGTTACTATGGGTGATATAACACGATTACCACTTTCGACACAAGAAGAAATTAATAAAGCGGTTAATGAAACCTCAGCAAATTCAGGCTTAATATTAAATATGGGTTTAAATTATGGTAGTTATGATGAAATCATACGTGGTTTTAAAAACATTGCAAAAAGAATTGAAGCAAATGAAATTAAAAGCGATGATATCGATGTTAAGATGATTGATAATCATCTATATACTGCTGGCTACCCTCCGCTAGACTTATTAATTAGAACAAGTGGAGAAATGCGTCTATCTAATTTTATGCTTTGGCAGTTAGCATATACAGAATTAATTTTTACACCAGTTTACTGGCCGGATTATACTCCTGAACAACTTGAATTAAGTTTGCAAGAGTTTTCAAAACGTAAGAGACGTTATGGAGGTTTAGACAATGAGTAATGAAGAAAAAGTAGTTGTTAATGATTTAAATGATGAAAAAAAACAAAAAAACAAACAAAATAAAAAAGAGCGAATTTCTAATATACTTTCAAAAGAAACAAAAACCACAATGGTAATTCGTATCATTACGGCTGTTATTTTAGGAATTGTCGTTGTTCCTACTTTCTTTTTTGGTGGATGGTCTTTTTTAATAACAGTTTTAATAGCGTTAGCTATTTCTATTCATGAATTTTTACATGCTGCTAAAGTAAAAAAAGGCTTTTGGTTTGTTTATGTTTTTGTTTATGTGATGACAATATCCCTAACATTCTGGATTTTTATGAAAAACAATATGAATGTGAATGTTTCACTGGGGAAGCACCCTCTAAATTTAAAATTATGGGATTTTTGGCGCGGATTTGAAAACTTAGAAGTATCTACTTTTGGTGTAATTGCTATTCTTGTATTCGTTTTTATAAGTGTTATTTTAGTTCCTGAATTTGACTTTTATCTTGGTAGTTATTTTTTTATTATGATGATAATCGTTGGGATTGGTTTCCAATCACTATTATTTTTAAGGTTTCTACCTCAACATATGGCAAATTCTGAAGATGCTTTTATTGTTGGTTTCACTAGTGAAGGTATTGTTTCAAGTTTCTTATTACTATATGTAATAATTGGAACAACATTTAACGATATTGGAGCCTATTTTGTTGGGGTTTTATTTGGAAGACGTAAGTTAATTGAAAGAATTTCACCTAAAAAAACAATTGAAGGTTTTATTGGCGGTATTGTCATTTCCTTTGTTTTTAGTTTCGCGTTTGCAATGATTTGTTCTCTTACTGGCAATGAGATATTACCTTTCTTGTCTCATAAAGAGTGGTATTGGCTTGTGCTACTTTCGTTATTAATGCCTTTACTTGGAAACTTGGGCGATTTATTTTTTAGTGCCCTTAAACGCAACTTTGAAATTAAAGACTATGGTACATTTCTTCGAGGTCATGGAGGAATTTTAGATCGTTTAGATAGTATCCTCGTTGTTTCGCTAGTTGTTTCTTTATTAATCGTCTTTATTCGTAATAGTTGGAGTTTCCTCTTATGATGGATCTTATTTTACTTGGTGCTAGTGGCAGCATTGGTTCGCAAACATTGGAAATTATTGAAGAAGAACAAGACAATTTTCGTCTTGTTGCTTTTTCAGTGGGAAATAGAGTTGATAAGATCAATGAAATTTTAGACAAACATCCATCTGTAAAAGCTATTTCGGTAAAAGAAAAAGCAAAATGTTTAGAATTAAAGAAAAAATATCCCCATATTGAAGTTTACTATGGTGATGAGGGTCTCTTAAGACTTATAGAAACAGTAAAAGCGAATATGGTCGTTAATGCGTTAGTTGGGTTTGTTGGTTTAGCTTCAACTGTTCATGCTCTTAAAAAGGGAATGGAAGTAGCTCTAGCTAATAAAGAAGCAATTGTTGTAGGCGGTGAACTTATTGAAGATCTTCTTAAAAAGAAGGGTGGGAAAATATACCCAATTGATTCTGAACATGTAGCACTTAGTAAGTGTTTTGGTAATGATTGCTCAATTGTTAAAGAGGCCTATATTACTGCAAGTGGGGGACCCTTTTTAGGAAAAAGTGAAAAGGAAACCGAAAATGTCACGGTTGAAGAAGCACTTGCTCATCCTAATTGGAAAATGGGTGCTAAGATTACTATTGATTCTGCAACAATGATGAATAAAGGTTTTGAGGTTATTGAGGCGAGTTATCTTTTTAATTTACCAAGTGAAAAAATCAAAATTGTTATTCACCCTGAAAGCAAAGTTCATGCTGCAGTGCGCTTTATTGATGAAGCGTTTATATTTGATTTAGGTCCAGCGGATATGAAAGTTCCTATTTCTTATGCTCTTCATAGGGCTAATAGAGTTAATGTTAAAACTGATGCACTTTCATTTAAAGATATCCCTGCGTTACACTTTATTCCTTTTGAAATAGAAAAATATCCTCTAGTAGGACTAGCATATGATGCATTAGGGCGCAAAAAATATGCACCTACAATTTTAAATGCAGCAAACGAGATCGCAGTTTATGCATTTTTAAATAAAAAAATTGGTTTTAACGACATAACTAGAGTCGTTACACATATTTATAATGAGTTTGTGGACACACTTGATTTAGGAAAGATATCTCTAAATAAACTCATTGAAGCGGATAAGCTTATCCGTGAGAAGACAGCTAAATTTATAGAAGGAGGTAAAGTTTAATGGTTATTTTAAGAATATTATTATTTATTATTATGCTTGGTATCTTAATTACCATCCATGAACTTGGCCACTTTATTATGGCGAAAGCCTTTAATGTATATTGTTTTGAATTTTCTGTTGGTTTTGGACCAAAAATTATTAGTAAGAAAAAAGGTGAGACAATTTATTCTCTACGTTTACTACCTCTAGGAGGTTACGTCTCAATGCTTGGAGAGGCAGAAGAAATCCCAGAAGAGTTTGCAAGAGAAGATATTGATGAAAGTCGCAGTTTATATAAAGTTCATAAAGCTAAACGAGTTGGCATTATGAGTGCGGGTATTGTTATGAACTTTATCATTGGTCTTTTAATTTTCTTTATTTCTAATACTGCGGTAAGACAAACACAAATTTACACATCATTAGCAGTAGAAGAAGGAAGTGATGCTCAAACCGTTTATAACATTAATAATAATGACATTTTTATCTTTAAAGAAACTAAAATTGGTGTTGACCAAATTCAATATTTTGGCGA
>JAAYSA010000052.1 GCA_012518455.1 Erysipelotrichaceae bacterium
TATCTAGGATTACTAACTTCAACACAACTTGCTGTTCCATAGGAAATTGATGCCATATCATTACGAACACAACCCGTTCCAATAGTTTCACATCCTTTATCAGTTCCAGTTGCTATAAGTTCTAGTCCTTCAGGAATACCTGTTTCATCCGATATCTTTTTAGAAATAACACCGATTACTTCACCTTGTTTAACAAGCTTGCATAATTTTATTTTTGGTATTTCATAAATGTTTTTTAAAGCACTATCTTTATACCAAACTTGTTTTTTAAAATTAATTGGAAAGTGTCCTGTTTGATTTGCAGGACTATCAGCTAAATTTCCCGTTAATCTATACATTAAATATGTTGAAATATTTACATAATATGCTGTTTTGCTCCAAATTTCTGGTTCATTCTCTTGTATCCAAATCGCGGGTGTTCTTAATTTATTATGGATGACGGTTTTACTCATGCCTACAATACCAAAGATTATTCTTTTCCAAAGAGCTAAAGGTTTAAGTTTCTTTGGTTGTCTTTGATCTAACCATAAAATTAACGGTCTAAGTGGCTCAAAGTTTTTGTCAAGTAGAACGGGTGAATCTCTAAATGTTGTAACGCCTAATGCTATTACTTTATTTAAAAGAACACTATGTTTTTCTTTTAGAGCAAGAGTTGCTTTTTTCATACATTCCCAGTAATAAGAAACAAGTTGCTCTGCCCAATTAGGTTTAACCGAAAAATATGGTTGCTCATATTTAACTTGTTCAAAAGCACATGTATTGCCTTTATCATCAAATATCATAGCTCTAACTGATTGAGTACCAAAATCAATTGTTAAAACATAATTTTCTTGCTTCATATTGTTTCCTCAAACTACATTTTAACATATCTAAATATATTTATTGTCTTAGCAAAATATTGTCCATTATTATGTGCGTGTCTGTGTGATATAATTTAGTTAATAAAAAGAAGTGAGGTTGTCTCTATGAAGAAAAACCAACGAATATTTCTCTACATTACAAGTTTCTTAGCAGGTCTTTCGATTATGGCCGTTGAAATTGGTGCTTCTCGTCTTTTAGCACCATTTTTTAGTAGTAGTCAAATTGTTTGGACAATAATAATTGGTGTTATCATGATTGCAATGGCTCTAGGTAATTTTTTGGGTGGTAAACTAGCTGATAAACGGCCTGATCCTAAATATTTATTTTTTAGATTAATTATTGCTGCGACCTGGGTCGCGTTGATTCCTCTTGTTGGTAAATATATTATTACTGGAATTGCATTATTATTTGCATTAATCATTAAATCAAATTATTTAATTATCAGTGCATTTTTCGCTTGTTTAATACTATTTGGCTTTCCTTTAATGCTTCTTGGTACTACAACACCATCGCTTACTCGTTACTGTATTAGCACTCACGAAGAAAGTGGAAAAATTGTAGGAACAATAAGTGCCTTAAACACAGTAGGTAGTATTATTGGAACTTTTACACCAACCTTTCTTACTATTCCATATTTAGGAACAGCAGGTAGTTTTCTTCTATTTGCAGGAATACTTCTTGTTCTTAGTATTACTTACTTTATTATTTATTTCGTTGAACAAAAGAAAGAAGGAGGACCCAAGCCACCGAAAAAAGAAATTGTTACAGATTCTATTACTACATCTGTTTGTATTCTTTTATTTATTCTTTCAAGTATATTTGGAAGCCGCGGAAGAGTTGCCTTCTGGGATAAAACAATTCTTTATGAAGGTGAGTCTTTGTATAACTATCTTCGTGTTTATGAAAGCGAGAATGGCGATATTCATCTTTCAACACATGTTTTAATTGGTGTTCAAAGTACAAAGTTCAAAAATGAGGGTTTGCGCAATCATTATCATGATTATGCTTTGGTAGCTAATTATCTTGTTGAACCTATGGATGGTAAACTAGATATTCTTACTTTGGGGTTAGGAACTGGTACATATCCAAGCCAACAATATCATTACTTTAAAGATAGTGTAAATGTAACTGGTGTGGAAATTGACGGGAAAATCGTTGATTTAGCTTATGAATTTTTCGAATTACCCGAAGAGGTTGAAACACATGTTGATGATGGTCGTCACTTTCTTGTTAATGGTGCAGGCAAAAACAAAAAATACGATATTATTCTTTGTGATGCTTATCAAGATATAACTATCCCATTTCATATGGCGACAAAAGAATTCTTTAAAATAACTAAAGATCATCTTGAACCTAATGGGGTTGTTATTATCAACATGAACATGTTTAGTGATAAACCTGGTTCAATTAATGATTATCTTTGTGATACTGCTGCACTTCACTTTAAATCGCTCTACAGTGTCGTTGCAGCTTCAAACAAATTGTTATTTGCAAGTGATAATGAAAACATGATTTCTTTAGCAGATCAACAAATTAGCAATGAACCTAATGTCTATGTTCAAAATTTTATGTCATTAGTTTTACCAAAACTTGAGGTTTATACTCCTGGTAATTATATTCTTACTGATGATAAATCACCTGTTGAACTTTTAGGAATGCGTATTATTGATGACATCATTCAAGAAGAGCTTGAATATTATCGTAAACTTCTTCGTGAAAAAGGTCTTAAAGGCCTATTAGAATCGCTACTTTCAGTTTAAAAAATAGTAAAAAATGGGCTTTTACAGCATTTTTATTATTTTATAATAAACTGTGGTATTATATAACCGTTAGTGTTAAACTACTTACCAAATTTATAGAGGAGGAAAAATGGCAAACAAAAAGTATGTTTATCAATTTAAAGATTCACATGGTTTAGGCAAAGAACTCCTAGGGGGTAAAGGTGCTGGCTTAGCTGAAATGACCTATGTTGGCATTCCTATTCCACCAGGATTTACTGTCTCAACCGAAGCTTGTAATTTATATTACAACTCTGGGAAAAAACTTCCCAAACACGTAGTCGACGAAATATTACATGCCGTCGAAGTACTTGAAAAAGATACGGGGAAAACGTTTGGCGGAAAGAAAAATCCTTTATTACTTTCTGTCCGTAGTGGTGCCCGCGTTTCAATGCCAGGTATGATGGATACTATCTTAAACCTAGGTTTAAATGATGATACCGCCAAAACCATGGTTGAAGAAACAAATAATCCACGTTTTGTTGCTGACTGCTATCGTCGTTTTATCTTAATGTATACCAATGTTGTTAAGGGTAAATCACGTGAAGTAATGGATAAAATGCTCGATGAGTTAAAGAAAGCAAAAGGTGCAAAACTTGATACCGATTTAACAGCTGAAGATTTAAACAAGTTAGTCGAAGACTACAAAGCTTATTATCTTAAAGTTGTTGGAGAACCATTCCCGCATGATCCAAAAGTTCAACTACTTGAAGCAGTAACTGCTGTCTTCCGTAGTTGGGATAATGAAAGAGCTAATATTTACCGCAAAATGCACCACATTCCATATGAATGGGGTACAGCAGTTAATGTTCAAACAATGGTTTTTGGTAACAAAGGCGAAACTTCAGGAACTGGTGTTGCCTTTACACGTTCGCCAGCAACTGGAGACAATCACGTATTTGCCGAATACTTACCAAACGCTCAAGGCGAAGACGTTGTAGCAGGTACTAGAACTCCATTACACATTGACTGGTTAGAAGAAAATATGCCTGCAGTTTACAAGCAATTTGCAGAAACCATCGACAAAATGGAGCATTATTATAAAGACATGCAAGATATTGAATTCACTGTTGAAGATGGCGTTCTTTATTTCTTACAAACAAGAAGTGGCAAGCGGACTGCTCAAGCCGCTCTTAAAATTGCATGTGATTTATTAGATGAAGGAACAATCAACGAAGAGGAAGCACTTCTTCTAATTGATCCAAGTTCTTTAACCACATTACTTCTTTCAAGTTTTGATGATTCAGAACTTAAAAAAGTTACACCTATCGCTGAAGGTTTACCAGCTTCACCTGGTGCCGCAACTGGAAAATTAGTTTTTGATGCAGACGAAGCAGCGAAAAGACATGCTGCAGGTGAAACTGTTATTCTTGTTCGTCAAGAAACTTCTCCAGAAGACCTCGCTGGCATGGTTGCAGCTGAAGGCATCTTAACAATGCGTGGTGGTATGACAAGTCACGCTGCTGTTGTTGCTCGCGGTATGGGAAAATGTTGTATTGTTGGCGCAAATGCAATTCAAGTTGATGAAAAAGCTCATACAATGAAAGTTGGCAATAAAACCTATAGCACAAACGATGTAATTAGTATCAATGGTTCAACAGGTCTAGTCTATGAAGGCGAAATAAAGAAAGTCGAACCACAAATGACAGGCAATTTTGGCCGTGTTATGAAATTAGCTGACAAGCATCGTCGCCTTGGCATAAGAACAAATGCTGATGCACCAGCTGAAGCAAAACAAGCAAAAGCTTTTGGTGCTGAAGGTATTGGTCTTTGCCGTACTGAACATATGTTCTTTGATGCAGATCGCATTTTCCATGTACGTAAAATGATTTTAAGCGATAACGTTAAAGATCGAGAAGATTCATTAAATGCAATTCTTCCACATCAAGAAAATGACTTCTACGAGTTATTCCTTGCAATGGATGGACTACCAGTAACAGTTCGTTTACTTGATCCACCTTTACATGAATTCTTACCACAAGAAGAACATTTAATCGTTGATTTAGCAAAAGCACTAAAAACTGATGTTAAAGACTTAAAAGCTAGAATTAATGCTTTACACGAATTCAACCCAATGATGGGTCATCGCGGAGTTCGTTTAACTATTACTTATCCTGAAATTTGTCGTATGCAAACTTCAGCAATTATCAATGCTGCGTTACGTGCACAAAAGAAATTAGGAAAATCTATTGATGCTGAAATTATGGTTCCATTAATTTTTGGTGCTGAAGAACTAAGATTTGTTAAAGCTGTTATAAAAGAAACTGCTGATAAATTAATTAAAGAAAGTGGACAAAAACTTGAATACCATGTTGGTACAATGATGGAAATACCACGCGCCTGTTTATTAGCTGATGAAGTCGCAAAAGAAGCTGCTTTCTTCAGTTTTGGAACTAACGACTTGACACAAATGTCATTTGGCTTTAGCCGTGATGATGCAACCAAGTTCCTTCCAGACTACTATGAAACTAGAATTCTCCAACAAGATCCATTTGCTACGATCGACCAAAAAGGTGTTGGGCAATTAGTCCGTAAGGCCGTTAAAGACGGTAAAGCTGCTAACAAAAAGCTTCTAGTTGGTATTTGTGGTGAACATGGTGGTGATCCTCGTTCAATCGAATTCTTTGATGCAGCCGGATTAGACTACGTTAGCTGTTCTCCATTCCGTGTACCAGTTGCTAGATTAGCCGCTGCACACGCTGCGATTAAACACAAAAAATAAGTAATTAACCTTGTTTTTGTACAAAAAAAGCCGATTTTGTCGGCTTTTTTCTTTTGTATAAAGTTAGTTATTTTTTATCTTTTATGTCTTTTGCTCTTTGGCGAATAACATTAGCGTATTTCTCTTTATTAATTTGTCTTTCTCGAGCAATCGCAAAATCATCTTCTCCAACATCTTTATTAATAGTTGATCCGGCAGCAATAAACGCTCCTTCTTTTATTGTCACAGGCGCAATAATAGTTGTACCACTACCAATGAAAACATTTTTTCCAATATGAGTAACAAACTTATTATACCCATCATAATTGGCTGTTATTGTGCCACATCCTATATTGGCGTTTTCTTCAACAATGGTGTCTCCTAAATATGTTAAGTGAGCACATTTAGCACCGTCTGCAAATTTAACGTTTTTAAATTCTACGAAATTACCAATTCTTGTACAATTTCCTATTACACATTCTCCACGCATTCTTGCCATTGGCCCTATAGTGTTTTTATTACCTATTTTTGCTCCAACAATATGGGAAGAAATAATAATATTGTTTTCTCCAACTTCTGTATTCTCAAGATGAGTAGAACCAGTGATTCTACTATTAATACCTATTTTAGTTTTGCCAAGTAAATGTGCTCCGGCACCAATATATGTATCTTGTCCAATCTCGACATAAGGTCCAATATATGTGTTTTGTGGGTCTTCTAGTGAAACTCCGTTCAACATATGTTTAGTATTAATTCTTTTTCTCATTAAACTCTCAGCTTCTGCAAGTTGGGCTCTATCGTTTGTTCCAAGCATTTCAGAAGAGTCCTCTAAAGTATAGGCAGTAACTTTATATCCTTGTTTAATGAAAAGTGAAATTGTGTCAGTTAAATATAATTCACCTTGTTTATTATCAGCGTTTAAATTTTTAAGTTGCTCAAATAATTTTTTATTGTTAAAAAGATATGTCCCAGCATTTACTTCTTTAATTAATTTCTCTTTTTCATTTGCGTCTTTTTGTTCAACAATTTTAATAACAAAACCTCTTTCATCACGTATGATACGTCCATAACCGAAATTTGAGGCCGGTTTTGCAGTTAAAATCGTTAAATCTGCATTGTTTTCTTTGTGATGAGCTATCATTGCTTCTAGCGATTCTTTACGAAGAAGTGGTACATCTCCAGAAAGAACAAAAGTCGAACCTTCACACTTCTCTAAGATGGGTGCTGCTTGCATAACAGCATGTCCTGTCCCTTTTTGTTCTCTTTGCCAAACTGTTTTAGCTCTTTTTTCAACAATTTTTTTGGTGTATTCCCCGCCAAATCCTATTACAACAATCGTTTCTCCATTAATTAGATCTTCAACAGAGTCAATCACATAATTAACCAATGGTTCGTCTAATAAGGGATAACCAACCTTTGATATTTCATTATTTAATGATCGCATTCTTGTCCCTTTTCCTGCGGCCAAGATAATAGCATTTAATTTCATATTATTTCCTCTTTTCGTATTTTACTTCAGTAGTAATCGTTTGATAACCTTTGTTTTGATATTTTTCTTTTAATTGATTTATTTTATCTATGTTTTTACTCATCACAAAAATTGTACTACCTGATCCCGACATAAGAACAACTTCACAATTTTCTTTTAAGAGCTCATTTTTAAGTATTTCAATGTTAGATTCAATTTTAAATGCCGCTCTTTCAAGACTATTATACACTCGTTCTCCTAAAGATGATAAATCATCTTTGTTATAAGCTTCAATAACTTCATCAAAGTTTCCGTGATCTCCACCAACAAAACCATACATTTCGTAGGCCTTTTTTGTATTTATGCCCTCTTTTGGTTTAACTAAAAGCACTTGTGCTTTAATTGATTTAATAGGTGTTACTTTTTCTCCAATTCCTTCTACTATTGCGGTTTTGTTTGTTAAGAAAAACGGAACATCAGCTCCAACTTGTTTAGCAATACATAATTTATCTTTATATTTTAAATCTAATTGTAATAACTCATTAACGACATTAATTGTAGTGGCGGCATTACTACTTCCACCACCCAAGCCAGATTGTAAGGGTATGTGTTTATTTATTTTAACATTAATACCCTCATTAAACTTATTTAAAGATCTCATTAGTTCGACGGTTTTATATATTATGTTCTCGTTATTTTCTATTTTTGGTCCTATTATTGTCTCAATTATAGTTTTACCACTATTATTAATAGTAAATTCCATCTCATCATGTAATTCTAACGGTAACATTATCGTTTTTAATTCATGATAACCATCTTCTCTTTTTTTAATAATATCTAACGTTAGATTAATTTTGCTGTAACTTTTTCTTTTCATTTTTTTCTCGTCTTGTTTAGCATTATATCAAATAATAATTGTATTTCATCTATGTTTAATGTTTCGGGTCTTCTTGATGGTAATATTTTAACTATACTTAATTTTCTTTCAGCCTCTTTTTTGTCTTTTGTTATTGCACTAAGGTTGTTTAAAATCGTTTTTCTTCTTTCCTTGAATAACAATTTCACAAATTCATAAAATGCCTTCCTATCATTTTGTGAAACAGCTTTTTTGCAAACAAAGACACTTACACAAGAAGATATTTTCGGTTGTGGATAAAAATTCTCCTTATTTATAACCTTAAAAATTTCTAAATTGCCTAAACTAGAAATTAATACTGAGATTGGTCCATATTCTTTACTTCCTGGTTTAGATAATAACCTATCAATAAAATCCTTTTGTGTCATAAATACAAACTTATCTAACTTGTTACTTTCTAGTAAAACTTTTTCTATAATTGGCGTTGTAATATTATAAGGTAAATTAGAAACGATATTTATATTCTCTTTGATTTTGTTAAGAGGGTATTTTAAAAAGTCAGAGTGCAAAATCGTTATATTATTTACTTTTTCGGCTTCTTTTTTTAGATATTCAGCAAAACCTCTATCGATTTCGATTGCTAAAACCTTTTTATTGTTTTGTGCTAATTTTTTTGTTAGTGCTCCAAGCCCTGGTCCAATCTCAATAACATAATCTTGATTTTTTACAAGACTGGTGATACTTTCAGCTATTTCTTCATTAATAAGAAAGTTTTGACCTAAATTTTTATTAGGAGCTAAGTTTAAATCATTTAGAAGTTGTTTTGTATCTCTTAATTTCATTTTAAAATTTCAATAATTTGACTTTTTGTTATTTGTAGCGCATTTAGTCTTTTTAAAAATGTTTTTGTTGTAAGTTTTCTTCCTATATTAAAAGTTTTACAAACATATTCTCTTAATTTATTACTGTTTTCACCACTTAAGTTTAATTCAATAAGATCAATCATAGTTAATTTATTATGGTTGATGTCTCCTTCTACAAGATAAGGGTTTAAAGTTTTTAATAGTGTTTCTTTACTACAATGAGCTACACCTAAATCGTCTTTTTTTATACAGTCTTTTTTGTTTAAATTAATTATTGTAGCTTTCGGAATTTCTTTTTTTATTTTCAAAGCTATTTTTTCTCCTGCTTGATCTGGATCGGTCAGTACTAAAATCGGATATAACTTCGAGAGTTCTTTATAATAATTTATAGTTTCACGTGAAACATAAGCACCCCCTGTTACTTCTACAATACAATGGAGAATTGTGTTTACAAGTGCTGCATCTGTTGGCCCTTCTACAATAATTACATTACTTACTTTTCTCATTTATTGTTTCACGTGAAATAGTTTTTTGGCGTTTTCTGTTGTTGTTTTTCCAATTGAATTTATTGTTTCATTTCTTAAGGTTGCAATCTCTTTTGCAATTAATGGAAGAAATTCACTAGTATTTAACTTTCCTCTATGCGGATGAGGCGCAAGATAAGGACTATCTGTTTCAATTAGAAGCTTGTCCTTTGGAACAATAAGAGCTACCTTTTTAGGTTCCTTTGCATTTAAAAAAGTTACTGGTCCACCTAAAGAAATATAAAGTCCTAATTCAACGAAAGACATTACCATTTCAGCAGAACCGCTGTAACAATGCATTACCCCACCAAGTTTTGGAATATTTGTTTTTAAAACTTCATATGTTTTTTGTGTCGCTTCCCTCATATGCACAATAATTGGAAGCTTTGCCTCGTTTGCTATTTGTATTTGTTTAATAAACCATTCTTCCTGTTTCTTTTGGACTCCAATGTCTTTGTCCCAATAAAAATCTAGACCAATTTCACCAACAGCCACTACCTTAGGTTCAGATAATAACATTTTTAATTTCTCTAAATCACCTTTATTGGCTTTTTTTACATCACTTGGATGAATTCCAACCGCTGCGTAAACTCCTTCATGTTTTTGGGCAATCTTAATTGCATCTTTACTACTTTTTATATCCCAACCTACAATAACAAAAAAAGCAACACCTTTTTGACGTGATCTAGTTAGAATATCATCAATATTATTTATTAGTTTTTTATCATTTAAATGGCAGTGCGTATCAAAGAACATCTTATTTACCTACACAAAAGCGAGAAAAAATCTCATCTGTTAAATCGTTATCATTATGTTCGCCTAAAATTTCAAGAATTGCATTATATGCTCCGTGAAGATTAACGCTAATTAAATCAACTGGAAGATCTTCTTCAGCGTCTCTTTTAGCTAGTTTTA
Organism: Erysipelotrichaceae bacterium; assembly: GCA_012518455.1. Taxonomy (GTDB): domain Bacteria; phylum Bacillota_I; class Bacilli_A; order RFN20; family CAG-826; genus JAAYSA01. The sequence goes on from JAAYSA010000052.1 coordinate 9,967, forward strand.
AATATTCCCTGACTTTTTCTAATAATCCTAATTGTCGTGCGTTATTTAAACTTGGCCTAAAATAGCTTTTTTCTTCAATGCCAAAAAGACTAATTATTTTTTCTTCTAGTACAGAAACATCTTTTTGAATAGCAGAAACATATATTGCATCTTTTTTATCATCTAATTTTAAATCTGCTTTATTATGAACGATAAGTCTTTTTTTATCTTTTGTCATCTCTAATAAATCTTCATCTTCTTTAGTTAATTTTCCGCTGGCATCTAATACTAAAAGAACTAAGTCGGCATCTTCAATAGTCTTTTTAGCTTTATGAATGCCGATTTTTTCTACTCTATCTTGAGATTCTCTAATTCCAGCGGTATCAAATAAGTGAAGTGTTATTCCTTTTACATTGACACTACCTTCAACAATGTCCCTGGTTGTGCCTGCAATATCAGTGACAATCGCTTTTTCTTCTTGAAGAAAAGCATTTAAAAGAGAAGACTTACCTACATTAGGTTTGCCAACAATAGCAACATTAATACCTTCTTTAATAATTTTGCCTTGATTTCCTTCATTAATTAACTTTGCAATATCGAGGTTAATTTTGTCAATTGCGCTTATAATCATCTCTTTGTTTGCTTGTTCGATATCTTCATATTCAGGATAATCGATGTTTACTTCAATCAAACTTAATATATCTGCGATTTTCTCTTTTATAGGTTGAATAATGGCACTTGCTTCACCAGAAAGGGAAAGAAGAGCTAAGTTTTTAGCCTCTTTCGTTGTTGCATTTATCATGTCATTAATCGCTTCGGCTTGAATAAGATCTATTTTATTATTTGCATAAGCTCTTGCACTAAATTCTCCATTTAATGCAATTCTTGCACCAAGCCCAAGAAGAATCTCAATTATCTCATTAGTAATAAGTGGAGATCCATGAGTAATAATTTCAACTACATCCTCACCCGTAAATGATTGTGGGCCTTTGTATGCAAGAAGAACAACTTCGTCTATATTCTTTCCATTCGTCCTAATCTTTCCAAAAAAACTTGTTCTTTTTGTAACTTTGGTCAAATCACTAGTAAATATTTTACTAACAAGTGAAAAAGCATCGCTACCGGAAACGCGAATGATAGCTAAAGCGCTTTTAATTGGGGCAGTTGCAACTGCTACTATCGTATCTAACATAGCATTAATATTTTATCATATATTGTCTTTTTCTTTTTCTATTATGGTCATAAAATAAAAAAAGACCATCATATTATGATGGCTCGTAAACTTTTTAAACTAAATGCTTTTTAAATGATTAATCTTTGATCCTTTGGGACTAATTGATACAAAATAGCGATTTTGCTCTTTGTCCTTTATTTTATATGTGTCAGCATCTGCACTTATCTCTTTTAATAGTTTAATAGTGGCGCCTAGGCCTAGCCTTTTTATTTCCGCTTCTTTTTTAGTCCAAATTTTATAGAAATAATCTTTGTTTTTTAAATATCTTTCTAATTCCACATCGTTTAAAATTCTTCTTGCGAGTTTATCGTTATCCTTTTTAGCAATGTATTCAATATCAACTCCAACATCTTCATTAGATAGAACTAAAACTACAACGTTTAAGGAGTGGGAAATATTGAAAAACAGATTATTTATTCTTGGTTTTTTATATTCGTTATACTCAATTTTGATGTTTTCCACGGCAAAACCGCTGTCTTTTAGAATATCTGCTAATAAATACCAACTAAAAAAACTTCTTTTAAATTGTTCGCTGTCTTTATATTTTTTAGCCTCACTTAAAAAGTTTGTTGGCATTCTTTTTTTATAAAAATCAACTTCTAAACTAGATATATCAAGAACATAAACCTGGGTCATTCAGACAATACTTTCTTTATGTAATTTGTCACTTTTTCAACTTGATACGACATTTTTTTACCAAATATACACTCGTTGCAGAAGTGTTCACAGTTATTTTTTAAAATATTATAATTTCCTTCCCCTAGTTTACTTAAGGCACAAGCTATAATTTCTTCATTGCTCCTTTTTTCTTTTAGTTCTTGCTTGGAGAATACTTTCACTTCAATAAATCCGACTAAAAAATCTTTTAAGGGCGATCTCATGACCACAATATCTTTTTTTAGGGTAAAAGCATCAGAAGGTAAACCAAATTGAACAACTTCATCATTTCCAATATAGATGCCATGGTGATGAATTTCTCCTACTTTAGTTCTAATGTGTGCACCTGGATATGGATCAATAAGCTGCCATTTTTCCATTATTTCCTTCTTTCAATAATATAATCTACAACATCTTCAATGGTTTTAAATCTGTTAAAGGTTACCTCGCTCATATCTAAACCATATAATTCTTCAATCGCAATAGCTAAGTAAATAACACCAACTGAATTGATACCTAAATCAGTTGTAATATTATTTTCTAAAGTAACATTTTCAACATTCATTCCATTGGGAATTATTAAATTAAATACTTTTTTTAACTCATCTAGTACTTGTTGCTTCTGTTCTCTACTCATTTTTTCTTTCTTTCTGGTCTAATAATTTTTAAACTTGGCGTTCTTGCAAAGTCTTCAGTCCTTATGACTACTTTATTAATTTTTTCATATGAGTCGAGAGACTTATTAACTTTGTCAATCTTTTGTTCGAAAAATTGTTGTAAATTTTCTATATTTTTACCGGCTAAAGCACGTTGTCGCGGTAATAACTCGGCTACTAATATTGTTACTCCATTTTCATTTGTTTCATCATAAACTAGAGAATCTTGAACTTCTTCAAGTTCATTGATTTTATTTTCAATATAAGCAGGCGATACGTTTTCTCCGTTTGGTAAAACAATTATTTCTTTAATGCGTCCAGTTATATATAAGAAACCCTCTTCATCAATATGAACAAGGTCTCCGGTTCTAAAATAACCTTCTTCATCAAATGCTTTTTTATTTTCTTCCTCATCGTTATAGTATTTAATCATTAAATTATCGCCTTTAATGCGTAATTCATTATTGACTATCTTGTATTGTTGATTGGGATAAAGTTTTCCAATTGATCTAGGTTTATATGTTGGTTCAGGGTTTCCAGAAACTAGGTTTGCAGATTCTGTTAATCCATATCCTGGACAGAAGTGAATCCCTAATTTATTAAATTCAAGTGTTAGATAAGGCGAGACATGAGCGCCTCCAGCAATTACTACTTTTAAATTATTACCTAATATACCCATTCCAACTTCTTTAGAAAGTTTGAGGAATATTTCTGCTAAAGCAGGAACTAAAACTAAAATAGTTGGATTAGCGATTTTAATTGTTTTAAATAATTGCTTCATGTCCGGAGTTATATAAACCTTACTTCCTGTATAAAGCCCAGTAAGTAAGTTTCTTATAAGGCCAAACACGTGCGTAAAAGGAATTAAAGAAACATATACTTGATCAAACGGCTCTTTTAGTCCAAGTGCTCCATTCCAAACACCAGTTAGAAGTGCTTTATGAGACAAAATAGCACCTTTATGTTTGCCTGTCGTTCCGCTTGTTAAAACAATACATGCAGGATCATCCGTCTTTATAGAAGAAGAAAAAGATGTTAGTTTCTTTTCAAAATTTTCGATTTTAATAAACTTAATGTTTGGTAACTTTTCTTTTGTTAATTCCACGACATTTTCCAGCTCTTTTGCGTAAAACAAGGCTTTAATATTGTATTTAAGCATCGAATAATAAAGTGCTGTATCGTTTAGTTGTTGTGGAAATAGCGTTGCAACTGCACCATACGCCATAGTACCTAAACTTGCTTTAACAAAGTCATAATTGTTTGGTGCAAAAACACCTACATTTTCTTTTTCGTTAATATCGTTTTCTTTTAACTTAAAAGCAAGTGCAAGTGCATCATCATAAATTTGGTTATATGTGATTTCTTGTTCATCAACAACACCAATTTTGTCGCCATATTTTTTTATATGTTCCATAAAAAGTGGCATCGTTTTGATTCTTACTAATTTAGAAAATGTCTTTTCATCAGTAAATTGTTTAAAATATTGCGTTTTTTTCATTTAAGGGTCCTCCTAATTCTTATCATAATATTCTGCTAGTTCAAGTTCAATTTCTTTTAACTTATTTACACAGTTGTTAATCTCATCAATCGTTGGAAATTCTTTTTTAATATGGTCCTTTACATAGAACTTTGGACCAAAAACTGCTTTTTGACGATGGTACCATTTTTTCTTCTTTTTATAATACATCGGTAATATTGGAGCGTTAGCAAATAAAGACATTAAAATTACACCGCTTTTGTAATCAGATCCATTTTTATCATGTCGTTTTATTTCGCCTTCAGGAAAAATAGCTACTAAGTGTCCTCTATTTATTCTGTCTTGAATTTCTTTAAAAGTTTTCAAAGAAGGATTATCTTTATTAATAGATATAACTCGTGACTTTGTCATTAGCCATCCTCTAACTTTATTTTCATATAGATGCTCTGTTGCAACATAACTTATTCTTCTAAACCAAAAAGCCACACCGATTATAAAAATATCTGTATAACTAATGTGATTGGCTGAAATAATATATTCACCCTTAAATAAGCCTTTTCGTTTTGTCTTATAATATATTCGTTTGGGCCAAAAAACAAAAATAAGTGGCCATCCAAAAAACCATTTGACAAAATCATAAAAGAACATCTTATAATCAAAGATTTTTACAAATTTTGAAACTTTTTTGTTACTATCTTTTATCTTTTTCATCGAGCTTCTTTCCTAATGAAATAATATAGTTCCTAACATAATTTGTTAAGTGTTCAACATTTTCTTTTTCGTTCAAAGAGTGATCATATAATTCCGTTAAATAAATTTTTTCACCAATTATACAACTTGTATAACCTTTTTTCTTAAACTTCTTATTGTGATAAACGGGTACTATTGGTGCTCCAGATTCCAAGGCTATATATACAAAACTTGGTGTAAAAGGAAGTAGGTCCGTCTCATGTTCTAATGGAAATCTTGCTTCTGGAAAAATAAGCAATTTTTGTTTCTTATTCAATGCGTTTACTGCTTTGCTCATAAAAGTAAAATCATAGGCATCTCTTTCAACCTTGATTCCACCAATTGCTCTAGCTAGAAAATTAAAGGCTTTGTTGTAGTGAAAAAGTGCTTCACCTATTAATGGTCGTAAATTTGATTGATAAAACACAAAAAGATAAAGAGCGAAATCATATACATAAAAATGATTTGAAACAACAATCGCCTTTCCTTTAATTCGTCGCCCTTGGGAATTTCTGTTTTCGTAATACACTTTACGACGTCTAAAATAAAACAAGGATGGTATATATCCCGTGATGCGAAGAAACCATTGAACAAACTTATACATTATAAATCTTGGCTACTTTGTTTAGTTTAATCTGCATAACAATGTGGGAAACAATATTCTGCCCAAACACTGCTAAAACAGCGTATAAAACACTAAAGTCCTTCATTTCAATATTTTGTTTTTTGCATTCCTCATATAGAGCTTTGCTATTTAAATAAACAACATAAGCATAATAAGGAGGAAGTAAAATAGATAAAATGTAATGAATTAGTTTGGTCTTTTTTGGATTAAAAACATTAATTTTATTTATAATGCCATATCGCCATATCGCACCAAATAAGGTTCCCGATAAAACAAATAAGGCAATACTAACAGGAAGAACTTCCTCTTCAATAACTGGCTCTTTTGCTTCATGAAAGAGGTGTTTGTTTTCTTCGTATTCTTTTTCTAGGCCCAAAGCTTTTGAAACTTTTTTAGGAGTATAGTTTCTTGGCATCCTAAACGCTAGCATAAAACCAAGAAAACAGAAAACAGAAACAATAACTGGAACAAGTATCCAAGATAAGTTATGCACTGATGCTTCACTTGCTCCAAATAATACAGCGGCTTTTTCAACATTTTCTGCCCAAACAACACCGCTTTTCTCTTTTGAGATAAAAAGCATCTTAATAGATTCATAAACTAGACCACCTGCTATTGCTCCGACAACAGAAGAAGTAACAGCTTGGGCTGCAAAATACATAGCAGAGTGATTTCTTTTTGTTAATTTTTCTTCAACTGAAGAGATTTGTGCAGGAATTAAGTAGGGCATCATAAAAAACGAACCAATCCCCCATGATCCTATAACTCCTCCTACACAACCAATAATCATTTGAAGGGTGACATTATTTTCGCCTATTACAAAACGGCTAGCTAAAACAAAAGAAAGAATACAAACAGAAAAGCTAATTAAGCATGTTTGGTATGCAAATCTAATACCTTTTCGATCCTTTACTTTATTAAATAGATATAACATTATTGGCACTGGCGCGAAGGCACAAGTATTTAAAATCGCCATTTGTCCTCCATCCATTCCCATGCCACCATCAATTAAGGTATTCATTGAGACAAGGAACATTTGTAGGCCAAAAAATGTACAACAATTAACCGCTAACCACCTTAAGAAAATTCTATTAGTAAATGTAAGTTTAATACTTTCAATAATTCCAACTTTTTCTTCTTCCACTAAAGGAGTAATATCATATCCTTCTTCAATCAATTTTTGTTCATGTTTATCGCCTTCTTTAATCATAAAAACAGGAATTAACATTGTTAGCATAAGTGGAACAAGAATATAAACCAATTTATCAATCCTAATATTTAACGCTTTCAATAGTAGTGGCACTAAAGCATATGTTATTACATATGAGATTGTGTCGAAAAACGCTTTGTAACTTGAAACTTTTGTTCTTTGTTTTTCATTAACACATACTGTGGATAAACTTCCATAAAAAGCAATTAAACTCATTGTATAAGCTGCAAAGAAGATTAATGCCATTATAGTAATCCAAATGGTATTTATAATCTGATTTGTTTCTATGTTTTCTGTTTTACCAATAGGTATCCACATTAAAACATAAGTAAGAACCATCGGAATAAAACTAACAAGAATAGGAATTCTGCGTCGTCCCCATTTTGTTCTTAGCCCATCTGTTAGGGCTGCTAGAGGAATATCAATAATTCCATCAAACATCTTTGCCAAAGCCCATAAAATTGGAAATATCGCAGGCAAGATTAAAGGTATCGTCGTGATTGCTTGTAGTGTTCCTTCTGAAAGTGCAGCAGGATTAATCGCATCCGTAAAGTAAGCACCTAAAATAACCATTAATAAATTAGGTCCAAACCCTGAAGCTGCATAAAGTATCTCCTTCCAAGGCTTGTTTAATAAGACAAATTTTTTCTTTGGTTTTTCGTTTTGCATAACCATTTCCTTACTCATATTTCTATCCCTTTTTTCTATTTCTTAAAATATAATTACTAAGTTTCCTTACTGTATCTAAATTACCATCTTCATTAAGATTAAAATCAACATTATATTTTATTTTTAGTCGCATAAGTAGGGTAATATAATCTAAACTTGATGCTCCTAAATCAAAAATTAAATGAGAATTAAGTCGAATCTCTTTTTTGTCCTTATTTAAAATTTCGACAATTATTTCAATAATCTCTGTTGTTATCAATTGATTTAATTCCTCTGTTGTTAAATCGTTTGTTTTAAAGTCATGAAGTGTTATTAACTCTACATTTCCTGCTTCAATTGAATGTTTTAAGATTGTTCTACTTACTTTTATTGCTTGAGGAAGTGCGATACGATCAAATGTTATATAGACTTTTTCAATATAATATTTGTTTTGTTGTAATCGCTCTAGATTTTTTTCTATTTCAGCGATTACTTCACTTTTCATTAATTCATGAAAATTATCATCTAGTTCAACAATTAGTGCTAAATACTGCGTGGTGTTTTCTTTAATGCCTATAACTGAAAAGCGATTAATCGACTTAAAAGCTAGTGCTTTTTCAATCATGTCTGGATTGTTTTTCTCTCCGTTTGAAGAAACGACAATATCGTCTTCTCGTCCTAAAAGAAAATAATGTTTTTTGTTTTTAGTAGAGATATCTTTAGTATTAAACCAAGTAGAAGGTGTAATTTCTTTAGTTCCTTCTTTTGAAATCGTTTTATATGCAAGGGAGGTTCCTTTTACAAATAAAATTTTATCTTCTATTTTGTATGATACGGATTCAAAAGGACTTCCAATTGAAGCTCTAATTCTTTTGTTTGCTCTTAATCTTAATTCTACAGAGGTTATCCCGATTTCACTCATTCCGTATCCATTAAATAAAGGATATCCTATTGCATTAATTATTCTAATTGCCTCTGGACTAATATAACTTCCGCCCGTAATAAGGAAAGTTAAACTGTCTCCAAATAATTTAGCTTGTATTTCTTTAAACATCCGTTTAGCAAGTCTAATTCCAAAACGTGGAAATATTGATTGAATAAAAAGACTAAAAGAAACTGCTCTTTCAAAGCGTTTTTTAGTCTTTTCCCCTCTTTTTTCAAGCTCTTTGTTGATTTCCTTATTAACTCCATGCCAAAGAAGAGGAACTGCAAAAAGGTGTGTAACTTTATGTCTTTTAATTGTATTTAGAATTGTATCGGTTGAATAATCTTTTAAAAAGACAAAAGTTCTACTAAAAAAAGCAAACCAAAAATACATCGCAATAAGACCAAAAACATGATAAAAAGGTAAAAAGGCTAAATGTTTTAATTCTCCGTTATAATGAGTCATTATTAGTTTGTTTTTTCTAATAATTCCTTTAGTATCAAGAATTTGTTGAGCAATATTTTGTCCTTTATATATACAGACTTTAACATTTAATGTTGTCGCACTTGAAGTAAGGGCTATCTCGTTTTCCCACGAGAAAACGTCAATAGATTTATTAGTTGATTCAAGGTGAATTTTTTCAATATTTATTACATTTTCTACTAAATTAACATCTTTATCTGAAATAATTGTCTTAACTTTAAGAAGTTCGATGACATCTTTGTTTAAAGAGGGGCCTAGTTTGACGTTAAAAAGAACTGGTTTATAACCTGCCATAAGAAGGCCCCAAAAAGAAAAAATCCATTCCTTCCGGTTTTCCATCATTAGTCCAACATAACTACCTTTTTCTAAAGTAATATGTTTACTAAAATAGTTTCCCATTTGTATGGATAATTCTTTTGCTTCTTTATAAGTTATTTTATGAATCTTATAGTCGTTTAAATATTCACAAAATGTGTTTTCTTCTTGATAATGAATACATTGAAAAATGTCTTTAAAAGATTGTTTAGAATTTTGAAGCAATTCTATACGTTTATTAACAATCTTTAATAGTTTTCTCATATTAAGTCTGGACACCTTTCAATGTTGTTTTTTTAGTACTCGTTTAAAAGGGGTTCATCGACACTTATAGTAATTCTTCGGTTGTAGCCTGTTCCAGTTGACTCAGTTTTAATACCTTTTATCCTTCCCAAAGCGTTATGAACTGCTCGACGTTCATCTGCTGTCATTGGATCAAGTGTAACTGGTTTTTTTGTTTTAATTACATTTCGGGCTAATCTTTTTGCATGACTAGTAATCTTTCGATATTTATCACTTTTATAGTCATTAATATCGAGTAAAATTCGGACTCGTTTCTTAAATTTTCGCATTGCAGCGATTTTAACAAGTTCATTTAATGCTGCTAAAGTGCGCCCGTTTTTACCAATTAATATTGAATTGTGATTTGTTTCAATTTCTAATCTAATAACATCATCATTAAGTGATGGTTTAATATGAGGATCTTCAACAAATAAACTAATAATGCGATTTAGATAGTCGACAACATAGTTTACAATGTCGCTTGTTTCATAAACTTCAATTTCAACTTTTTTGCTAAAAAGTCGTTTTTCCTCTAAAAGGACTTCGTAACTTAAATCTTCAATAGGAATTCCTAAATCGTTACTAGCTTCCTCTAAAACTTGTTCTAATGTTTTTCCTTTATATGTTTTCATGCTTTTTTCTTCTTTCTATTCATAATTGCATCAACAATTAATGTTTGTGCAATCGAAATAAGTGCACCTGCTAACCAATAAATTCCCATTGCAGCAGGTAGCGTCCAAGACATAACAATAATCATAATAAACATAACATTCATCATCATCTTGGATTGAGATTGTTGTTTTTCTGCAGCAGGATTTTTCCCTAAGCGAACAACTTCGTTCTTTGTGCGTTTCTTATTTATCCAAGTTGAAAGTCTGCTTGAAATAAATTGACTAACACCCATGATTAAGAATAAAACTACTGCAGTCCACCAGCCAGCAGAGAAGAAGTTTTTCGTCATTGATGCACCAAGTTGAGCACTTAAGTCAAGACCTAAAACAGAATCGCTCGTTAAAATAGCACTGCCATTCATTGCCCCCCAAACAGCAATAAAGACTGGAAATTGCACAATTAACATCAAAATTGAGCCCATTGGATTAATTTTGTGTTTCTTATAAAGCGCCATTTGAGCTTGTGCTAGAGCTTGTTTTTCATATTTATTAGTATCTGAGTTTGGATACTTTTGTTGAAGCTTTGCTCGTTCTGGTTGAAGCGCACTCATTTTTTGAGTTCCAATTGTGGTTTTAAGTGTAGCTAAAACTAAAATCCCTCTAACAATTAACGTTGTTAAAAGAATCGCGCCAACTTGTCCCCAGCCGCCAGCTCCAAATGCAATAGTTAAAACTTCAACTAATGCCGCAATAGGATAAACTAATAACCCTTCAATCGGTCCTCTTTGCCAAGCATTCTTCCATGATTTAGCACTTACTAATGACTTATTAGTGCCTGTTCCGTATTCACCTTCATGAAGAGTAATACAACTTCGCTTTTGATTTGCGATTGTCATCATGCTTTTTTCATAAAAATTATTAAAATCTTGATCTGGTACATTTTCAATTCCTAGTTCAAGCCCGAGTTGATGAACCCAAATCTTCCAGTTAGCCATTAACTCAGATCCATATCCAACGATTGTTGAATCTTTTACGCCTAAAAATTTATAAAAACCAAATTCTTTAAAAGATTTGTATTTTACATCTGGCGTTATTGTTTCTGGATTTTCAAGACTCATGCCTTGGGTTTTGTCTGGATGAGCCTCCTTATATTTTGGAAAAGCCAATTTAAATGTTTCCTCATCGATTCTTTCCCAAAAGTCCATACTTGGTGTGACATAACCTTTGTTTTTTGCATCATTTACAAGTTTTTGGACATGATCGTTTAAAACTGCGATTTCAGTGTTATCTTCTAATACCATTCTTGTTAGGCCTGGATCGTAGGTAAACATTAAGTGTGCTTTATCTTCTGGACTACAAAAGTTAGCAGTACAAGAAGTAAGCAAGACTAGCCCCATAGCTAGCGCAGACCATCTAATTATTTTCTTTTTGCGATTATTCATATTTATCTCCTAGTTTTGACATTGCGGTCTTTAGAATTTGCTCGTTTTCCTCAAACGATTTTACTAGAAAGCTTTTTTTAACGACCAAAATGACATCTAGAGGCATTTTAAATGGGATATTGTTTCTAATAATTGCCCTTACTTGTCTTTTAGTTTTATTACGGCCTACAGCGTTAGCAAGTTTACTGCTTAGTGCGATTCCAACGCGAAGGTGATTTAGTTCGTTTGGAAGATAATAGATACTTGCTGTTTCCGTTCTTAAGAGGGCGCCTTCATTAATGATGGTATTAAATTCATTGTTTTTTAAAACTCGGTATTTTCGCTTCATCATTTACCCTCGTAATAAGAAAATCACCGGCAAAGCCGGCTTTTTCTTATGCTGATAAGACTTTGCGTCCTTTAGCCCGGCGGGCTTTTAAAATTTTGCGACCACCTCGAGTTGCCATTCTGGCTCTAAATCCGTGGTTACGACTTCTTTTGATTTTACTTGGTTGATACGTTCTTTTCATTTCTATTTTACTCCTATCAATTTACCTTTCGGTTTTCGTCTTTAATTCTATGATAACAACCTATATAAAGTCAAACACTTATTATAAATAAGCGTTTATTTCTATATAAGACCAAAAATTATAACATTTTTTGCTTTAATTGATAAAAACGCACTAAAAAAAGACAATTATTGTTTCTTTTTTCTTTTTCTTATAAAAATACAGCGTCCTTATCTTATATATATTGTTTTATCCACAATAAAGTGGGTTACAGTTTTTAACATTGGTGGATAAGTACTTAATTTTTAACTTGCGTTCTATCTTTTTTTATGTGGATAAATTGTGAATAACGTTTTTAAACCCTTTAATTATCCTAGTTTTCCACGGTAATAAAAGTTTTCCCCACAATTGTCCACAATGTAATTTTGTTAATTCTGTGGAAAAGCCATACTTAAACGGTTTATTTTGGCCTCCTTTTGTGGACAAATAATTTTCTACAAATTTTATCGTTTTTCTTTACTGTTATTATGGTAGAATTTCATTAGTAGATAGGAGGCAGCACTATGCCTAAGTCCATTTCCGAGATTACCCTCTTATGGGATAGGGTACTAGACAGATTAAAGACTCATGTAACTGAAAAACACGTTTATGACACCTTTTTTCAAAGTAGTTATGTGCATACTATTATTGATAATACGCTAATAATTGTTACAAATAGCAACTTATCAAAAACGATGCTCTCAACAACATACGCGCAATTAATTAAAGATGTAGTAAACGAAATCACTCAGTCTAATTACGATCTAAAATTTATTACAAAAGATGAAATTCCCGTAGCTAAAGAAGCATCTTTTATAAATAAACCAACTTTTTTTGCCAACGCTAAAATTGTTCAACATTTAACTTTTGATAATTTTATCGTTGGAGATACAAGCAATTTACAAGCTTTTCAAGCTTCGCTTATGATTGCTTCAAACCCTGGTAAACTTTATAATCCTTTATTTATCTATAGTGCCTCTGGTCTTGGTAAAACTCACCTTCTACATGCAATTGGTAATTATGTAAAAGATAATTCACCTTCCTTACGCGTTCTTTATATTTCTGCTGATGATTTTGTTGATGAATTTATTAAATTCGCTAAAGGGGATAAAGAAAACGAATCAATGAAGGACTATTTTAAGTCTGTTGATGTTCTTTTAGTTGATGATGTTCAATTTTTAGCTGAAAAACCAAAAACAGAAGAAATGTTTTTCCATATCTTTAACAATTTAGTTAACGCTAATAAGCAAATTGTTCTTACAAGTGACCGCCATCCTAGTGAATTAAAAGGTTTAGAATCTCGCTTGGTAAGTCGCTTTTCTCAGGGTCTGCAAATTAATATTACGGTTCCTGATCTTAAAACTTGTGAAGAAATTTTGCGTGCTAAAATTAGCGCTAATAATCTTGATGTTCGTGATTTTGATGATGATGTTATCACCTTTTTTGCTGAAAAATTCGGCAGCAATGTCCGCGAACTTGAAGGTTCGCTTAATCGTTTACTATTTTATGTGACGACGATTAAAAAAACGAAACGCGTTACGATGGATATTGCTTTAGATAGCGTACAATCGCTAATTAGTGTTTACGATGCTAAAACTAAATTAACTGAATCTAAGGTTGTCGCGGTTGTTGCTGATTATTACAACTTAACTAGCACTCAACTAACCGGAAGAAATAGGAATAGCCAAATAGCAATGGCCCGTCATATTGCGATGTATTTAGTTCGTGAACTTATGGATCTTCCTTTTGCTAGAGTGGGCAAAGTGTTTGGAAGAGACCACACAACTGTTATAAGCGCAGTCGATAAAGTGGAAAAATTACTAAAAACTGATCAAGAACTTTTAAAAGCACTTGATGATCTTAAAACAAGACTAGTTTAAAAGATTTTATGTAATAAAGTTAGCCAAAACTACACTGTATTGTGCTAAACTAGATTAAGAGTAATCAATTCAATTTTGTGGGTTTTATCCCCTAAATCCACAGCCCTTATTATTATCATTAACTTAATGGAGGAATATACAATATGAAATTAAAAATAAATCGTGATCACCTTCTTCGTGGTATTACATTAGCTACTAGAAGCGTTCCTACAAAATCTGCTAATCCTTTATTTGTAAACGTATTACTTGAAGCTAACGAAAAAGGCTTAACTATGCTTGGTTCAAGTGGAGATTTAACAATTAAAACACTAATACCAATTAGAGTTAACGAATTAGAAGTTCTTCGAGTTTATACTGAAGGAAAAGCACTTGTAAACGCTAAACTTCTAAACGAAATTATTCGTCACTTAGAAGGAAGTGAAGTTGATATTGAAGTAATTGATCAAACGCTACTTCAAGTAAGTGATGGTCGTAGTGAATTTAACTTAAACTCCATTAAACCAAGTGATTATCCTGATTTTGATTTAGAACACGATGGTGTTCGTTTTGCTATTGATCGTCAACATTTCGTTAAACTTGTCGATCAAACAGTCTTTGCAGCCTCTACTAAAGAAAATCGACCTATTTTAACAGCAGTACATCTAAACGCTAAAAATGGTCTACTTGTCGCGGCTGCAACAGATACTGCTCGACTTGCAAGAAAACAAGTTGAACTAAAAGATAATGTAACTTTTTTTGCTAATGTACCTGCTAAAACTATGCAAGATATAGCTAGAATCGTTGAAGTAACAAGAGTAGAAGAAATCGAAATTTCAGTTACTGATAAAAAGATTCTCTTTGAATTTGATGGGACTTTTATTGCAAGTCGCTTAGTTGGTGGTGATTATCCTTCAACAAAAGAAATTGTTTTAAAAACTTATAATTCATTTTTAGAAGCAAATGCAAACGAGTTAATTAAAGCCATGGAAAGAGTTTCGCTTTTAAGTAGCGAACGAGAAAGAATAGTTCGTTTAACAATGAGTGAAAACCTTGTTCAAGTTAGTAGCTCTAGTCCAAACGCAGGAAGAGCAAGTGAAGTTGTTCCCACCTGTCGCTACAGCGGAGAACCTCTTTCAATTCACTTTAATGTTGGTTATGTTACTGCAGCAATTAGAGCATGTGGAAGTGATGATATTCACATCGAATTTACAGGCGAATTAAAACCCTTTGAAGTTAAAAACCTAGAAGATGATTCCCAAACACAAATAATCACGCCTACACGCACATTCGTGGACAAATAAAGTAAAATAAATTGAAGTCGTTTAAGGGAATATTTATATATTCCCTTTTTTTGTTAGTTTTGGTATAATTATCATAGAAACTTTTATAAGGTTTTTTTATGAATAAAGAAGATAGCCAAACTACTGATATTACATTAGGACAATTTCTTAAAAAGTATAACTTTGTTGCCTCTGGCGGAGCAGCTAAGTTCTTTTTGTTAGAAAACGATGTTTTAGTTAACGGCGAACTCGAAAGAAGACGAGGACGAAAACTAAAAGAAGGTGATGTAGTCATGGTAGGCAGAAAGAAAGTGAGCGTCAAACTTGATCATCACAAGTGTAAGACTCCTTAATTTTCGTAATTATGTTGATGAAGAAGGGCAGTTTGTTAAAGGTCTTAATGTCATTGAAGGCCCTAATGGTGCTGGAAAGACAAATATCGTAGAAGCACTGCACTTAGCCTCACTTGGTAAATCGTTTCGCGTAACCGAATCGAAAAATCTAATAAAAAACGGTGAAGAAAAAGCTCGTGTCATTCTATCGCTTGTAAAACCAACAAAAACGGAAATCGATATTACGCTAAAAGGAAACCAAAAGTATATTCTTGTAAATGGAAAAACTCTTCCAAAAGTTTCAATGCTTAATGAGTATCTACATACTCTAGTCTTCTCGCCAAGTGATATTACGATTTTTGAAGCTTCTCCTCTAACTAGAAGGGATTTCCTTGATGAACAGATAAGCTATTTTGATAAAACTTATCTAGAAGTTAGAAAAGATTATGAAAAAATCTTAAAAGCAAGAAATGAACATCTAAAAAGTGAGGAATTTGATGAAAAGCTACACGAGGTGTATACACAAAAATTTGTGGCATTAGGATTAGAAATCACAAGAAAAAGAGAAGCTTACATCAAAAAACTTGATAATGCACTTTCTAATTCGATAAACGAGATGACAAAAAGACGAATTCCTCTACGGCTTGAATATCAAAATAGTCTTAAAAGCCGTAGTAGCGAAGAAGAAAATGTAAAAGTGCTCCTAGCCCTTAAGGAGAGAGAAAAAGTTCTAGGAGTAAGCCTAAAAGGCCCCCACCGTGATGATTTAGTTGCTTTCATTGGTCAAAACAAGGTTGCGACACATGCATCTCAAGGACAAAAGAGATTACTCTCTATTGCACTTAAAGTAGCGCCTTACGAGTTAATCGAAAATTATCATGAAAAACCAGTTGTAATTCTTGATGATGTATTAAGTGAATTAGACGCAACACATCAAGAATTATTACTAGAGTACATTAAAAAATTTAAACAAGTATTCATTACAACAACGAAATATGCTTTAAACGCTCATGCCATTTATGAGGTTAAAGCAAATCATATTAGTAGGAGGATCGAGTAATGGAAAATAAAGAAAAAATTTATGCCAGCGATGACTTAGCTAATCACATTGAAAAAGCTGATGCTTCGTACACCGCTCATAACATTCAAGTTCTAGAAGGACTTGAAGCTGTAAGAAAAAGACCAGGGATGTATATTGGCACAACCAGCGAAGCGGGTCTTCATCATCTTGTTTGGGAAATTGTTGATAATGCAATTGATGAAGCTTTAGCAGGGTTTTGTGATGAAATTGTCGTGTCTTTACATAGAGACGGTTCAGTATCGGTCACTGATAATGGACGCGGAATGCCGGTTGATGTCGTTGAAAAGACAGGCAAAAGTGCTGTTGAAACAATTTTCACAGTTCTTCACGCAGGCGGTAAATTTGGTGAAGGCGATGTTTATAAAGTTAGCGGAGGTCTTCATGGCGTCGGAGCAGCTGTTGTTAACGCACTTAGTGAATGGTTAGAAGTTAACGTTTATAAAGACGGAGGCGAATACTTTTTACGTTTTGAAAAAGGTGGCCACACAGTTGGAGAAATAGCTCGTGTTGGCGACGCTAAACAAAACGGTACAAAAGTAACATTTAAACCTGATCCACTCGTATTCCTTGATACACAAACATTTAATTATCAAACAATTTGTGAACGATTAAAACAAATGGCGTTTTTAAATCGTGGAATCAAAATTAAAATTAAAGATCTTCGTGGTGAAGAAGTAAAAAAAGAAACTTTCTATTATGAAGGTGGAATTATTCAATATGTTCAAGATATTAATAAAGGTAAAACTCCTATCCAGGAGAGTGTTATTTACTGCGAAGGTAGTGAAGAAATCGAATTTAATGGTAGAAAGGCTCATGTAATTATTGAGACTGCAATGCAATATACAACTAGTTACAATAATTACCTTTATACATTCTGTAATAATATCAATACCCGCGAAGGCGGTATGCATGAAGCTGGTTTTAAGATGGCAATTAACCGCGAAATTAATAAATACGCAAGAATGATAAAAGCGCTTAAAGACGGAGATGAAAACTTTTCAACAGAAGACGTTTTAGAAGGATTGACCGCGATTGTGTCGGTAAAACATCCAAACCCTCAATATGAAGGACAAACAAAAAGCAAATTAGGAAACAGCGAAGTTCGTCGTATTACAAGTCAAATCGTTGGAGATCAACTCGCGCGCTTCTTGCTTGAAAATCCAACTGAAGCAAAGTCAATCATCGATAAAATTAAGCTTGCTGCAGAAGCGCGTGTCGCCGCCAGAATGGCGCGCGAAACAGTCCGCCGTAAAGACGGTTTAGACTTTACCACTCTACCAGGTAAGTTAGCGGACTGTTCAAGTAGACACCCTGAGGAATGTGAGCTCTTTATTGTTGAAGGTAATTCAGCTGGTGGTTCGGCTAAAAACGGAAGAAATAGAGAAACACAAGCTATTTTGCCGCTACGCGGAAAAATTCTTAACGTACAAAAAGCACAAGAAAAACGTATATATGAAAACGCTGAAATTGGGAACCTAATTCAAGCAATCGGAGCGGGAATTGACGAGGAATTTGATGTTAGCAAGATCAGATATCATAAAGTAATTATTATGACAGACGCTGACGTTGATGGTAGTCATATTCGTGTATTATTACTAACTTTCTTTAATAGATTTATGAGACCGCTAATTGAGCACGGTCATGTATATATTGCTCAACCACCACTTTATAAAATCGAATATCGTGGTAAACAATATTATTGCTATAACGATGCTCAACTAGAAGAAACAAGAAATCAACTTGACTTAAGAGCAGGTTATCCAATCCAACGCTATAAAGGTCTTGGGGAAATGGATGCAGTTCAACTTCGTGATACAACAATGGATCCAAAAACAAGAAAACTTCTTAAAGTTACAATCGATGATGTTGTTATAGCAGATCAAGTATTTGAAGATTTAATGGGCGAAAATGTTGAACCTCGCCGTGAATTTATTAATGAAAACGCACTATTTGTGCGTAACTTAGACATTTAGGAGGTAGCGACAATGAGTGAAGAAAGAAAAGATTTACAAGAAGTAACGGTTGAACCAGGTATTGAAGCTGGTATTCAAGATGTTGAAATTTCAAAAGAAGTTAGGAGCTCATTTCTTGATTATGCGATGAGCGTTATTGTTAGTCGTGCAATTCCTGATGTCAGAGACGGTTTAAAGCCTGTTCATCGTCGGATAATTTATGGCATGCATGAAGCAGGTATGCAGCCAGATAAACCCTACAAGAAATCTGCTCGTATTGTTGGGGATGTAATGGGTAAATATCACCCTCACGGTGATCAAGCAATTTATAGTACGCTTGTTAGATTAGCTCAACCATTTGCCATGCGCGAAATCCTTGTTGATGGACATGGTAACTTTGGTTCAGTTGACGGAGATGAAGCGGCAGCAATGCGATATACTGAAGCAAGAATGACGCCTCTTGCTGTTGAAATGGTTCG
Source organism: Erysipelotrichaceae bacterium (assembly GCA_012518455.1). Taxonomy (GTDB): domain Bacteria; phylum Bacillota_I; class Bacilli_A; order RFN20; family CAG-826; genus JAAYSA01. The sequence continues at coordinate 28,750 of JAAYSA010000052.1, forward strand.
AGGGATCAATGAAAACACAATTGATTTTGCTAGTAACTATGATGGAACAGAAAAAGAACCAGTTGTTTTGCCAGCAAGATTTCCCAACCTTCTTGTTAATGGTAGTAGCGGTATTGCTGTTGGTATGGCAACAAATATTCCTACTCATAATCTAGGAGAAGTAATTGATGCTATTAATTTAGTTGCACGTAATCCAGAAGTCACTTCGCGAGAAATTATGATAAAAGCTCTTCCTGGGCCTGATTTTCCAACTGGAGGAACTATTTTAGGAAAAGCTGGTATTGTTAGTGCTTACGAAGAAGGAAGAGGGACAATTGTTATTCGTTCTAAAGCTCATTTTGAAGACATGAGCGGGGGAAAAAGTAGAATCATTGTTACAGAAATTCCATATCAAGTAAATAAAGCTACTCAAATTGAAAAAATTGTTGATTTAGTAAGAAATAAAGTAATTGATGGTATTACTGATATTCGTGATGAAAGTAACCACGAAGGAATTCGTGTTGTTATTGAACTTCGTCGTGATGTAATTGCAGATGTTGTATGGAATAATATCTTAAAACAAACGCAGCTTCAAACAAGCTTTGGTATTATAAACCTTTGTATCGTTGATGGAGCACCTCGCGTTTTAAATATTAAAGAAATGCTTGAAAATTATCTAGATTTCCAAGTTGAAGTTATTAAAAGAAGAACAACTTTCTTACTAGAAGGCGCACTTGCGCGCGATCATATAGTTGTAGGCTTATTAAAAGCAATTGATAATATTGATGAAATTATTGAAATTTCTAAAACAAGTGCTAATAGGGACGAAGCGGCTCAAATTATGATGGAACGATTCGACTTTAGCGAAATTCAAGCTCGGGAAGTACTCTCACTTACAATTGGTCGTTTAACTGGACTTGAAGTCGATCGTCTTGTTAAAGAACGTGACACTTTAGAAGAAAACATTGCAAAATACCGCTTAATTTTATCAAGTCGCGAAAATATGGTTGAAGAAGTTCTTAAAGAATTAAATGAAATTAAGGAAAAATATGCTACTCCTCGTCTTACTGACTTAAGTGATGACTTGGCAGATATTGATAACGAAGATTTAATTCCAGAAGAAGAAATTATTATTAGTTTAACTAAAAACGGCTATATTAAACGCACAAGTCCAGATGAATTTAGAACACAAAACCGTGGTGGAAAAGGTGTACGCGGAATGAAAACATATGAAGATGATGTCGTTGATATTTTAGTTCATACAAAAACACACACTGACATTCTCTTCTTTACTAGTTTTGGTAAAGTATATCGCTTACGAGGTTATCAAATTCCTCTTCAACAAAGAACAGGGCGAGGAATGCCAATTGTTAACTTATTAAATTTAGATAAAGATGAAAAAGTTAGATCGATTCTTTCAATTGATGAATATGATGATAAAAATTATTTGTTTTATGTAACTAAACTAGGAACGGTAAAACGTACTCGTTTAGATCAATTTGAATTGATTCGTCAAACCGGAAAAATTGCTATTACTCTTAGAGAAGGCGATGAATTAGTTGATGTAAAAAAGACAACAGGTGATCTTTTAATTGGAATTGGCGCCTCAAACGGAAAAATGGTTAAGTTTAAAGAATCTGATGTACGTTCAATGGGAAGAACTGCAGCAGGCGTTAAAGGAATTACACTAGAAGAAGGCGAATATGTTGTAGGTGTTACGACATCAAGTGAAGGAAATTATGTCTTATCGCTTTCAAGTCGTGGTTTTGGCAAAATGACTAAAGCTGATGAATACCGCTTAACAAAACGAGGTGCTAAAGGCGTAATTACCATGAATGTTGGCGGTAAAAACGGCGATTTAGTTGGATTAGTTGCAGTAAATGGCGAAGAAGATCTTATGATTATTACTGAAGAAGGAACGATTATACGTTTATCTTTAACGCAAGTTGCAAAAAGCGGGCGTAATACAAAAGGCGTCCGAGTAATTCGCTTAAAAGACAAAGAAGCAATTGCCTCTTTTGCAGTCGTTGAACATTTTGATGACGAAGAAGATGAAGACGAACGAGAACTACAAAAAGAAAAGGAAAAAGAAGAGGCAAACGAAAACTCTGAAGAATAAAGGTGTCATATGAGACCACTAATTTACTTTCCAAAAGAGAAAGATGGCAGTATCTATCAAACTGCGCGGCTTAGAAAAAACATCAAAGCCGCCTTTGAGCATATGGGTGTTCCCTATTATGAAAAAAATCGCGGTAATATAGATATTGCTCTTTTTGGATCACTTAGAAACAAAGATATAGGCCAAATTATAAAATGTAAGAAAAAGAATATACCTACCATCTTTTTTGCACTTTATCAAGAAAGTGATTCTTTTAGTAAGTTAGTCAAAGTCAAAAGAACAAGACAACTATATATAGGTAAAAAAGACTTAGATGTACTAAATGAAATAGATTTAATTTTAGTTCCAAGCGAAGAAGCTAAGCGGTATTTAAAAAGTTTTGGAGTAAACACAGAAATAAAGACATTGTTTACGCCTGTAAATATAGAGCGGTTTAATAGTGAGCACATACTTGAAAAAACTATTTTTAATCGATATTTTAGATTAAAAGATGATACAAAAATAATTATAGGAACAACAAATACTAAAAACGTTGAAGGATTAGAGATGTTTTCGACACTAGCTAATAGATTTCAAGATTATATGTTTTTCTATTTTATTGAAACAAATGGTTTTAAAGACCGTTTGTTTGTCAAAAAAATTGCTAGTAAAAATCCTACAAATTTAGTTGTCCGCTCACTTGTTAATGATGATGTTTTTAGAAGCGGGTTGATGAACGCAACTTTTTATATTGAAACAAGCAATAAAAAAGTTGGTACACTTTCTTTGGTAGATGCATTTGCTAGCGAAACACATTTAATTGCATGTAAGAACGCTATTTATAATGATGTAGTTGATGAAAATGTCGCCTCCATCTATTTAACGTTAGAAAATATTATTAACATTATCGAAAAAGGTGAAGGTTGTTACGATAAACA
>JAAYSA010000053.1 GCA_012518455.1 Erysipelotrichaceae bacterium
CCAAGTAGCGAAGATCCTCCAAGTAGCGAAGCACAAACATTTACGATTTCGTGGGTAAATTATGATGATGCTCCACTTGAAACAGACTATAACGTTCCTTATGGGGTAACACCAACTTATGATGGAGATACTCCCACTAGACCAGAAGATGATAATTATACTTATTCATGGAATGGGTGGTTTCCTGAAGTAGTTGCCGCAACTGATGATGCTACTTATAAGGCTACCTATATTCCAATTGAAAAAGAGCCTGCTATTGAAGTAGAAGACTTTATTTATGCCGATAACATAGAAGGGATAGTTTTAGTTGGCTATTATGGAAGTGAAGACATTGTAGTAATTCCAGAAGCAGTTGATGATGTTCCACTTATTGCAATTGAAAGGCTAGCGTTCTTTAACAATAAGGCCGTGCGTGAAATTACGATTCCAGATAGTGTTGTAAGTATTGGTGAACGAGCTTTTCATAATTGCGATAACTTAGAAACACTTAACTTTGGTAACGGCTTAAAAAGGATAGGCAAAAGCGCATTTGTCGGTTGTTTAAGTCTAGAAACGATAAACTTACCTGAAGGTGTTACTGTAATTGAAGATAATGTTTTTTCATATTGTCCTAATTTAGTAACGATTTCGATTCCAAATAGTATCGAAGAAGTAGGAAGAGAGATTATTAATTTTTCACCCAGTGTTTTAGTTTCTACACATTAAAAAGGGCTTTATCTAGGTAATTCTACAAATCCGCATTTAGTTTTAATTGCTCTGGATTCTACATTTTTAAATGAAGCACTTAACGTTCATCAAGAAACGAAAGTAATCGCGGCTTATGCTTGTGTAGAACAATCGATTACAAGTCTAACATTTGGTGAAAATCTTTATGCAATTGGTACCCATGCTTTTGACTATAGCGGCACTTTTCAGGAAGTCACATTCCCTAATAGTTTACATCGTATAGATGATTACGCTTTCGCATATTGTTATTTAAAAACAGATAATTTTGGCAATCAATTACAATCAATTGGTCCTTATGCACTAGATATTAGTAATAAAGAAGCAATAGTTCTACCTGAAAGTTTAACCCATATTGGCGATTTTGGTATTAAAGTCTCAGTTTATAGCGAATACGAAAACGGAAAATATATTGGGACAGAGACTAATCCTTATCAAGTATTATTTGGCATTACTGATTATTCAATAACCTCAATTAATATCCATCCTTCAACAAAGATAGTGTTAAGTAGTGGGTTTTTTTGGAGTGAAATAACCTCCATAGTAATCCCTGCTAGTGTTACCTATGTTGAACCTATGAGACTACGCTATTTAAATAATCTTACTTCAATTAGTGTAAATGAAGCTAATGTGATATATTATTCGCTAAATGATAATACTTTAATTGAAAAAGGTAGCGATCGGCTTATTTTTAGTTTAAATGGCAATATTCCTGAGGGTATAAAAATCATCGGTCCATATGCTTTATCTAATAAAGATTTATCATTAGGTATTACAATTCCAGATTCAGTAGTAGAAATTGAAGAATATGCATTCTACTTTGTTGATGCTCCTGACACTCTTGTTATACCTGATAGTGTTACCAAGATTGGTAAAGGTGCTTTTAGTTACTGTATGGTAAAGTCATTAACAATTAGTAATAGTCTTAAAGTTATAGAAGAAGATGCTTTTAATCGTAACATGGGAGTAAATGTTCTTAATCTTCCAAGTTCAATTACAATGATTAAGAAAAACGCTTTTTATGATTGTACAAAAATACATACAATAAATTTTAATGCTAACCTTGTCTTTATTGATGAGTATGCATTTGGAAATACCTATGAATTAACGAGTATAACACTACCTGATAATCTTAAAGTAATTCATGATTTTGCTTTTTATTCCGCCTACCAAGTAGAGCAGCTAAACATTAATAAGAGACTTCGATATCTTTCAGGTTGTGCTTTCTATTTTGTTAATTTATACACAATTACTTGTGATCAAAAAATCCTAACTTTGATGCGCGCAATAACTGTAATGCCGTTATTGATAAAAAAACGAATACTCTAGTTTTAGCCTCTAACTTTCCAACAATTGATCCAAGTGTTGTTGCAATTGGAAGATGGGCCTTTGCCTCACGCTCAACTACTAGTGTCATCCTTCCTTCCCATATTGTTAGTATTGGAGAGGCTAGCTTTTATAATTGTGAATCATTAAAAACGGTAATAATTGAAGGTGCACTTAGAGAGATACCCGAGAGCTGTTTTGCTAGATGCAGACAATTAGAAAATATTACACTCCCAAGTACGATAACAAAAATAGGGCAATCTGCTTTTATGGGATGTAATTTTTTAGCAAATATTACAATTCCAAGTAATGTTACTGAAATACCGATAGCGTTTTTTAGAAATTGTAATAAGCTAGAAGAAGTTAGTTTTACAAGCTCAATTCGTTATATAAAACAAAATGCCTTTTATGGTTGCTCATCATTAGTTAGTATTGGCTCCTTATCTTCAATTAGAGAACTTGGCGCTTATGCTTTTAATGGTTGTAGTTCATTAGAACAAATTTTTCTTACAACAACCTGTTCTAAAATGTATATAAATTGTTTTAAAGGCTGCATCAGCCTTCATATTTACTCTGAAGCAAGTGAATGGCCCTCAACTTGGTTTTCAAATGCAACCTTTAATCCAGACAATCGCCCAATTTATTGGTATAGCGAAACGCCAAACTATGACGGCACTCACTGGCGATATGTAAGCGGTGTTCCTACTATTTGGGCATAATAAAAAAATAAATTAAGGCGATAATCAAATCAAAGATTATAGCCTTTTTCTTTCCCTCTAATTTGACAAATATAATAAAGAGAAGCAGAATAAAGATGAGGAAAAAGAAAAGATGATGACATTTGAAGAAAAAATAAAAACATTTGAAAAATACCTAAAAGAAGCCAAAAATGTCGTGTTTTTTGGTGGAGCAGGTGTTAGCGTTCCTAGCGGTATTCCTGATTTTAGAAGTGCTACTGGTATTTATCATAGAAAAACCGGTACGCACTTTAGTGCAGAGAGAATAGTTTCTAATTCTTTCTTTTACTCTTATCCTGATCTTTTTGATGAATTTTATTACAAGAATATGGTTTATGTTGATGCTAAACCAAATAGCTGCCACCTTAAACTCGCTGAGCTTGAAAAACGCGGGAAACTTAAAGCAGTTGTTACACAAAATATTGATGGGCTACATCAATTAGCAGGTTCAAAAAATGTTTTTGAACTTCATGGTACGATTCATCGTAGTCATTGTATTAAATGTCATTCATTACATAATCTAGAAGAGACACTAAAAGAACCAAAAGGAAAATGTAAGAAGTGCGGTGCCCATCTTAAACCTGATGTCGTTCTTTTTGAAGAACCACTTGATAATGCAACAATCATTGGTGCAATTAATGCTCTTTCGCATGCTGATACACTAATTGTAGGAGGAACAAGTCTAGTTGTTCAACCAGCGGCCTCTTTTATATATCACTTTAAAGGGAAACGTTTAATTGTCGTAAATAAGACCCCAATTGATAGCCTGCTTTTTCATACTAAGGAGACACTAATCTTTGTTGATGATATTGAGCGGTTCTTTAAAGCACTTAACTTAGATGATATTTAAAAGAAAAGAACGCTTGTAATCAAGCGTTCTTTTAATAATATCATGTATAATTACTTTTTCTTTAGCTTGTATTTTTTGTTTAGGACAAAGTATGCTGCGACTGCTCCAACACCTAAGATTGTAATCGCGGCAGGAGCAAGAGAGGAACCATCTTTAATAATACTTATATTTTATAAGGAAGTTAAGTTATTAGCAGACATTAATGGGGCATTTTGTCCGTTAAGGAGATAATCGGTAAAGCCATGAGTTTGGTGACCTACTTCATGTTTTGCACGAATAATAATATATCGCGCACGCATATCAGCAATGGTTGGATCTGTGCTTGTAAAGATTTCATCGCGGACAACCGCAGGTAAGTAACTATACTCAGTGCGAAGGGTATCCCAGTCAACACTATTTGTGTTGTCTGTACAACATGCACTTGTCATCGAGCGGAATAAATTCGCATAGGCAAGAGCGATATCAGGGATATCTTCTGCAACGATATCAGCGTTTTCTAGACCAACAACGACAGTATAAGAAGTTGTTAAGCCGGTTTTATTATCAGTAATTAAGACAACATGAGGTCCAAGAACTGATGTATCAACTGTTGAGATTGTCATGTCGTTAGTAACTTCTGGTAGACTAACGCCATTACTATATGTACGTTGGACAATAAGTCCTTGGTATGTAAATTCACTTCCATAGGGAAGATAGATAGGATGAGCAGAATCACTAGAAACACTAATACTAGTAGGTTGATAATTAACATGAACATTAATTTCATCGTAGTATTGTTGTTGTTTTGTAATTTTTGCTCTAATTGTAGCGGTGCCTTGAGCAACGCCGTTAATCGTACCAGTAGCGGTACAACTAACAATACTTGCATTAGTAGTTGACCAACTAAGTGCATCAACAACACGACCTTCGTTATGGTTAAGCGGCATAATTGCAGCGCTTAAAGTCATTGATTGACCAATGTTAATAAATAATTCAACTGGTTCAGTAATTTTAACGCCTACTGGTTCGTTTGATTTATAGTTTTGAGTTTGTTTGCCGTTAGAAGTAATAACAATATCAGTCATGATTACTGGTTCAAGCGAATTAAAATAGAACGAATAACTAATCTCATCACTAACGGCAGTTGGAGTAACATGGCGAACGGAAGTCCCACTTGTAATAAGAACATCATTATTTAGACCTTTAGTCCAAGTGATACCCCCATCAGTACTATAGGCAACATTACCGTAAACTGGTGAAGTCGCACTAACATTACCAAGCCTAAAAACAATACAGCTTGATTCCATGAATTGGAAGTTAAGCATAGTCATAATACCAATGTAATGGTTTGTTTTTTGGAATGGTTTTAGGCCGTTAAAAGCACCGGTAGCATTTAGTTTATCTTTATATGCGACTGGCGCACCAAAATAGAACTTCCCGCCCGTTATAGCAGCCCCGTTAAACAACCAATGGTTTTTCCCGGCATTACCACCAGAGACGATGTTTTTAGCACTATGAGGTGAATTTGCATAAGTTTCATCACCAAAGTTTTTAGTTGTTTGACGAATGCCAAAGTTATTTAGGCTTTCGTTATAACATTGATTTTTAGCTACAACGGTTTCAACTTCAAAAGAAGTAGAAACACTTGGGAAGTCAGTAGAAGTAACGGTAACAGTATGGAAACCAACGGTGTTAAAACTTGTCGCACTTACAGCGTAATTAGTGTAATTGGGATTTACCGTTCCATCGCTAAAATGAGCTTTAACGACCATTCCTGCAGTACTTATTGTTTCATTTAAATGATACGTTGTACGCGTGGGTAATTTAGTTAAAGATAAGGTTGCAATTGAGGGATTAGCACGGTAAATGTGAATATTTGTAATGTAGGTTGAAGGAACTAGGGCAAAACGCTTATTTTGGTTTTCAAAGTTAACATGGTGAGTATTTAACTCTGGATTAACAGTTGAAAGGGTTGCAAGATTTTGCTTATCAATTGAAACATTCCAAGTACTAGTTTCTGTTTGGAAGGTTTCTGTAGTAATTTCTTTAGTATTTAAATTAACTGAAAGGAAGTCGTTATTTTCATCCATAAATGAGAATGTACCTTCACTATGTTTAATAACGGTGTATGTTTGAACACTATTAATAGGATAAGTAAGAGTAGTGTAGTCAACAACTATTGGTAAACCTTTTTTATCAAGTGGTTTATCAGTGGTTAGGGTATCATCAAGAGTTTGGTTAACAAAAAACACTTCATCACCACTTACTAGATCATTTTTAGAAGTAATAATATCAGCAAAGCGATATGTATCTTTAACAATATTATTCGTTGATTTCGGTCTAGCAATAGTAGCAAAAAAAGTAAGACCGAAAACAGCTAGTAATGCACCAGCGGTTAATTTAACTAAATTCTTTCCTTTTTTGTCAATTTCATCTTATGTTTTCCTAGTTTATTTATATGTATTTTGATTAGTATGTTTTCGTTAACATAATTTCAAGAACATATTAAGATGCAATACCATATATAAATATATGTGTCAATAATATCTTGAAAAAACTTTTATTATTTTTTAGAATGTGATTGTATGGTACTTTTTTCAAGGATAAAAAAATGAAACATAACACATGTTATATTTTAGAACGAGAATTTTTACTAAAATTATCACCCTTTAAAAACCAAAAAAGAGCTAAATTCAATGCCTCATTAATCAAAGGTGATTTAAAGGTACTTGGTGTTGAAATAAAGTGGCTTAGAAAAATCGTCAATTCCCTAAGTGAAAGTGAAAGAAAAAGCTTACTTTCAATTTCTAAATTTAGCTATCACGAAACCGAAAAAATGAAAGCTATTTTAATTAATAAAATTAAGCCTTATTCAAAAAGGCTTGATTGTTTAAGGGATTTCTTACCTACAATTCGTGATTGGGCAATTTGTGATACTTGCATTAGCGATAATAAAGAAGCAAAAAAGCATAAAGAAGAAACACTAGCTTTTCTTTTGTCTTTTAAAGATAGAAAAGAAGAATTTATACAGCGCTATGTCGTTCTAATGTATGCAATTTACTTAGCTCCTGATCATCTTGATGAGTATTTTACTTACTTAGTTAACACCGAGTTTAATGGTTACTACGCTAAGATGGGAGTAGCGTGGGCACTTTCTATTCTTTTAGTAAGTGATAAAGATAAAACATTTCCCCTACTAAAAGAGAAAAAACTTGATCCGTGGATTCAAAATAAAGCAATCCAAAAAGCAAGAGAATCGTATCGAATTAGCAAAGAATTAAAAGAAGTTCTTTTAGAACTTAGGTTAAAATAAAGAAATTTTATAAAAAAACAATGTTTTTTTGCTAGAACACTTTATTTTTGCACCTAAAATAAGTAGAATATATAGGAACACCTATAAATAGGTAATAGAAGGAGATAATATGGGACGAACGATTATTATCGCAGGGGATTTAGCCTCAGGAAAATCACTATTAGCGAAACGTCTTTCCACTCATTTTAAAATTCCCCATTTTAATAAAGAACGTTTTAAAGAAATCCTTGGTGACATAATCCCTTTTGAAGAAATTGATGAAAATAAAAACTTATCTAAGTCTGCTCTTGATTTATTAATTCATATTAACTCAAGAAATTGTCGTGTCGGAGGCAATGTCATCTTAGAAGCAAATTTTCATAAAGAAGAACTTAAACAAATAAAACGCGACTGCGCTTTTTATAAGCAAGATGTCGTTTTATTATATCTCACAGGCGATATTGAAACGCTCTATGAGCGCTTTCTTGAAAGAGAAAGGCAACACCGTCACCCAGTCCACCTAACTAGAGCACTTAGAACTATTGATGAGTTTGAACGCTATGTTTATAAGTGGCGAAACGAGGAAGAAGTTATGCCTCGCGTTTATATTGATGTTACAGGCTGTGATCCAATGGTTGTATATGCTAAAGCCATTGAAGCCTTAGATAAAATTGATTAAGAAAAAATGAAATAGAAAGAGAATAAAAATATGTCAATTGAAAAAGTTAAAAAAACAAGAAACATTCTCTTCCTTGGCCACCAAGGAAGTGGAAAAACAAGTTTAGTCGAAAGTTTAGTTAGTTTTATTAACAAAACTCCTAAAGGGTCGATTGAAAGAAAAAACACTGTTAGTGACTATACTAACGAAGAAAAAAATCGCTTAAGTTCATGTAGCTTATCAGTTCTAACCACTGAATATAAAGGACATCAACTAACATTTTTAGATGCTCCAGGTAACGATAACTTTGTTAGCGATATTATTAGTGTTCTAGATATGATTAAAGGCGCAGTTTTAGTCATCGATGCCCAACGAGGCATCGAAGTAGGAACTGTAAAACACTATAATCTTCTTAAAGAACACGGAGTTCCTACGCTAATTTATCTAAATAAAATGGATAAAGAAGACATAAACTTTAATGCCCTTTTAGATGAAATTAGCACCGAACTTGGCCCAGAAGCCGTACCATTTGTATATCCACTTGGAAAAGTTGAAGGATTTGATGGCTTTATTAATGTTATTAACTTAAAAGCCCTCAAATTTGAAAAAAATAAAATGGTTGAAGCTGAAGTTCATGATGACAAAATGGATAAAGTTACTGAATTAAATAATGTATTATCAGAAAAAGTCGCTCTTACAAGTGATGAACTGCTTGAAAAGTTCTTTGAAGGAACCCCATTAACTAAAGATGAAATCCGCAAGGGACTTAATACTGCAATTATTAGCGGTGAACTTAAACCAATTTTAGTTGGCTCTATTAAAAACGATATTGCAGTTGAAACTCTTTTAGAAATGCTTATTAACTACATTCCTGATCCAACAACCTTAAAACCATACAAAGGAAAAGATGAAGCTGGTAAGGAAGTAACAAGAAAGACTGATCCTAATGAACCATTTAGTGCTTATGTTTTTAAAACAATGTTTGACCAATATAAAGGCGTTATTAATGTCATAAAAGTTTGTAGCGGTACACTTCGAGTTGGTGATGATATTTATGTTCCAAGCTCACAAAGTAAACAACGCGTTGGCCAAATGTTTTCACTTTTTGGTGAAAGAATGGATAGTATTACCGAAGCATTTGCAGGTCAAATCGTTGCAATTACAAAATTAGACGATGTCTATACTGGTGATACGCTTTGTGATGTTAAGCAAGTTACTATTTATGCGCCTGCTAAACTTCCAACTCCTGTTTACTATAAGGCTCTTAAACCTAAAAACCCACGAGACGAAGAAAAACTCTTTAGTTCTCTTACTAAACTAAAAGCAGAAGATCCAGTCCTTGATGTCACTCGTAATGTTGAAACAAAACAGCTTCTAATAGGTGGCTTAAGTGATTCACACCTAGCTTTTATTCTAGAAAAGATTAACAATATATTCTCAATTGATGTTGATACCTTTGCACCTAAAATTGCATATCGCGAAACAATTAAAGGTACAACGACTGCTCCAGGTCGCTATATTAAGCAAAGTGGTGGAAGCGGCTTCTATGGTGTTGTTGAAATGCGCTTTGAACCAAGTGGCAGTGATGAAAACGTTTTTGCTGAAGAAGTTTTCGGTGGCGCAGTCCCCAAAAACTATTTCCCTGCTGTTGAAAAAGGCTTTAGAGAATCAGTTCAACAAGGTCAACTTGCAGGCTTCCCTGTAGTAGGGATGAAAGCAGTCTTAACAGACGGAAAATATCATTCGGTTGATAGTAACGAACAAGCTTTTAGAATGGCAGCAATTCTTGCTTATCGCGAAGCTTATATGAAATGTAAACCAACACTTCTAGAACCAGTCATGAAGTTAACAATTTATGCTCATAATGAATTTACTGGTAATATCATGAATGATCTTAACCAACGTCGTGCTCGTATTCAAAGCATTGATGAAAAAGCTAATCACATGCAAGAAATCGTTGCTTTAGTTCCTGAAGCAGAAACACTTGAATATGCTTCAACGCTTCGCGTTTTAAGTCAAGGAAGTGCTACTTTTGACCGAGAATTTGATTCATATCAAGAAGTACCTTCATACTTAATTGATGGGATTATTAAAAGTGATTCTCGTCTAGACAATAAAGACGCTAAATAATAAGAAAATACTAAGTATTTTATGTTAAAATAATAACGAGGTAATTAAAATGAGTGAAAAATTCAAAATTAAGCTTAGTGAACAAGCAAAAGTTATTTTAAAGAACGTTTGGGTTCCTGCCCTTTCGGTTTTCCTTTTACTTCTTGGCATTATTTTCCGATTTGCCCTACCAGAAAACGTTAGAATTGGCGCAGCCTTTATATTCTTTGTTATTACGATGATTGTAAGTTTACTTGCCCTTCTTCAACAAACAAGAAAGAACCTATATCAAAGACTCTTACTAGCTGCTCTTGTAATTAGCGTAGTATTACTAGTCTTTCAAATGATTAATGTTCTTGATTTAGGCGCAGATGCAACGCCAG
>JAAYSA010000054.1 GCA_012518455.1 Erysipelotrichaceae bacterium
ATATGCCTGAAAACGAATATTATGTTCTCTTTAATCCGCGAAGTTATGATGATTTAGAGTTTTCAGGCTCTGCAATTGTTTTAATTGATAAAGAAACAACAAACCTTTATGCAGAAGGAGTAGGAAAAGTAACTCTTACTAGAGATTCTATACTAACCTTGACTGCTGAATTTGGTCGCTATGATGATGTAAAGGTCTTACAGAAAACTTCTAAAACACTTGTAATAGAAACACGTTTAATTGATTCAAAAGATCCTGGGAAAGGTTATGAATTAGGAACATTAGGCTTTAGTTTTACAAAAGGAACTTATTTTAACCGCTTCGGAGATGCGGTTAAACTAACATTTAAAGATTTTGGAACAGCTTTTACTGCTATAGGTCGTGGCTTAGCGATGATTTTTAGCCCTGGTGGATTTAAAAATCTTTCTGGTCCTGTAGGTATTTATAAAGCTACCTCATCAACACTAACAAACTTTGGTTTAAGTCAATACTTATTCATTTGGGGCTTAATTAGTGTTAACCTTGCCATTTTTAACCTTTTACCATTCCCTGGTTTAGATGGTTGGCATATTTTAATAGTTATACTTGAATCAATTATTCGTCGAGAAGTTAATCCTAAATTTAAGCAAATAGCTTCAGCAGTTGGCATTATTCTTCTTTTAGCGTTGTTTGTTGTAATAACAATCAAAGATATATTTTTCATTCTAATTTAATAAATTAAATAAACTTTATAAGGAGGTATTAACGTGGACAAAGTAACAAAACGTTTTTTAGACTCGATTTCTTTTGATTGCCAAGGTTTAGAAATTGAGATGAAAGGTTATCGCAAAATCGATGATATATGGGTCTATGATCTTAATTTAGAAGAACCATGGTCATATAGTGATTTAGAACGTTTTCTTTCTTGTCTTGTTAATATTAAATACCCATATAAAATAAATTTCTCATATCAAAAGTCTCCTAAAGTTGAGGATGCTATTAGTTTATTTGATCCTTGGTATAGTAGAAGGACTTATCTACCAAGTGAGATAGAAATTAATATTGAGCAACCATCGGTTATTCAATTTGTTGCCCGTAATGAAGTAGAATTTAATGATTATAACGGAATCGTTCGTGATTTTAATGATCTTCTATTAAGTATTTCATATCCTTTTATAGCTAAGTTAATTTTAAAAGAAGTTAATGAAGAGGATGAGTTTTATTTAGATGAACCTGATGAATTTAGTTATGCAGAAGAAGAGGGTAGTTATTATTACGATGATGAAATTCCGCCTCATGACGATGATGACTTACCTTATTATGATAACGAAGGAACAAGATTTAGTGCTAAAGTTACTGCTGAAATTGATGAGCGTTTAGTAGAAAATATGGCCAAAATGAAGGAAGAAAGGGCTAAAGCACTAAAAAGAGAATCATATATTCCGTTAGAAATAAATCAAATTACACTAAATGATGAAAAAGTTGATTTTGATGGGATTATATTTAGTTATGAAGAAAAATTTACAAAAAATCAAACATCTATTTTTATAATCAGTGTAGCTAAAAACACACATGCTATAAATGTGAAGGCTTTTGTTCATAAAAATAGTAAACAACTAGATTTAAGCGAACTAAGAAAGTTAAGAATTGGACAAAATGTTCGTGTAAAAGGTGTAGTAAAATTAGATTCCTATAGTAAACATATTGAAGTTGTTGCTCATTCAATTGACTCTTTAGTTCGCCCTGAACTTCGAAAAGATAATTATATTGGTCCTAAAAAGCGTATTGAACTTCACGCTCATACAAAAATGTCAGTTATGGATGGGATTGGCACAGTAGAAAACTATATAGAAGCAGCAGAAGCAATGGGACATACCGCATTAGCGATTACCGATCATGGTGTAGTACAAGCCTTCCCTGAAATTGTCAAAAAAACAAAAGATAAGAACATTAAAATGATTTATGGTGCTGAACTATATATGATTGATACAAAACCAAATTTTATTATCAATCCTAGTCCAGTCTTATTAAGTTCAGCTTCATATACTGTTTTTGACTTTGAAACGACTGGTTTAAGTGCAAGATATGATCGAATCATTGAATTTGGTGCAGTTCGCGTTATTGGTGGGCTCGTTTCCAAGCGAATTAATATTTTAATTAATCCTGGGAATGATGTTACTTTATCACCAAAAACTATTGAAATTACGAATATTAAACCTGCATTACTTCGAAATAAGCCGCAAATTGACGATGTAATTGATGAAATACTTGATTTTATAGGTGATTCAATATTAGTTTCTCATAATGCTGAATTTGATGTTGGCTTTTTAAATGAAGCATTAATTAGATTAGGTCGTCCAAAAATTACAAATCCTGTTATTGATACTTTGCCCTTGTCTCGATATTTATTTCCTGAAGCAAGAGATCATCGTTTGGGTGCTCTTGCAAGAAATCTTGAAGTAATTTATGACAAAACAAAAGCTCATAGAGCTGATTATGATGCTGAAGTTTTAAATAATGTTTGGCAGGCAATGCTCGTAAAACTAACACATGAAAATGAAACGTTAAGACATATGGATTTAGAAAAACTCGAAATTGAAAATAGTGTTTATCGTCATCTTTTTCCATATCACATTGTAGTATTAGCGAAAAATCAACAAGGAATTAAAGATTTATACGAACTAATATCTCTTTCTCACATCGATTATCTTGCAGAGGTTCCAAAAATTCCTCGACATATAATAGAAAAATACCGCACTAATCTTCTTATTAGTCCTGCTTGTTTTAATGGAGAAATATTTCAACTTGCAATGACAAAAAGTGAGGAAGATTTAGTTGAAGCCATGAGCTTTTATGATTATATTGAAATTCAACCTCCAGCTAACTATTCTCATTTAATTAATATGGGTCGAATTGAAGAAGAAAGAATGCTTTTTGTATTTCTTAAAGATATCGTTAGAGCTGCCAAAAAGGCAGGAAAGTATGTAGTAGCTACCGGAGATGCTCACTATGTTGAACCAAATGAAAAGCCATTCCGTGATGTATTAATTTCAGCTAAAGCAGTAGGAAATGTTCCCCATCCTCTTCATCCCTACGATAGAGATAATTATCCGCCGTTTGAAAACCCTGATCAACACTACCGAACGACAGAAGAAATGCTTGATGCTTTTACAATCCCTGAACTGTTCTCACTAGAAGAAGCAAAGCAATATGTTATTGAAAACACACATATTATCGCTAATCAAATCGATAATGTTAAACCCTTAAAAGAAAAGTTATACACACCAAAGATTGAAAATGTTGATACTTTACTTCGACAAATTGTAGAAGAAAACGCTGTTTCAATGTATGGTTATCCTCTTCCTGCTCTTATTAAAAATCGTCTTGATAAAGAATTAGAAGGTATTATAGTTAACGGCTTTGCTGTTATCTATTATTTATCTTATAAAATCGTTAAAAAAGCAGAAAGTGATGGTTATATGGTTGGAAGTCGAGGTTCAGTTGGTTCAAGTCTTGTCGCTACTATGGCAGGCATTACTGAAGTTAATCCTCTTATCCCTCACTATCGTTGTCCTCATTGTAAATATAGCGATTTTGAAGTAGCTAGTACGGTTAAAAGTGGATTTGATTTACCAAATAAAAAATGTCCAAAATGTGGTCATGATTTAATTGGTGACGGCCAAAATATTCCGTTTGAAACTTTCTTAGGCTTTAAAGCAGATAAAGTTCCCGATATTGACTTAAACTTCCCAGGTGATTATCAAGCAAGAGCACACATGTATACTCGCGAACTTTTAGGTGAATCTAATGTATATCGAGCAGGTACAATTGAAACTATTAAAGAAAAAACTGCTGTAGGTTATGTTAAAGGATTTTTCGAACGACAAGGGGTTGATCCTATGAGTGTAAATCCTGCGCAAATTAATTATCTTGCCCATGGTATTACTAATGTTAAAAGAACATCAGGTCAACATCCAGGCGGTATTGTTATTATTCCAGATGGTTATGATGTTTCTGATTTTACTCCCGTTCAATATCCTGCTAACGATATTGATGCAGAATGGAAGACAACTCACTTAGATTATCGCTCAATTCATGATAATGTTCTAAAGTTTGACCTTCTAGGACATGTTGATCCACTAGCCCTAAAAATGATGGGAGAAATGACTGGTATTGATCCAGCAAGTCTACCATTTAATGA
Organism: Erysipelotrichaceae bacterium; assembly: GCA_012518455.1. Lineage (GTDB taxonomy): Bacteria > Bacillota_I > Bacilli_A > RFN20 > CAG-826 > JAAYSA01. The sequence continues at coordinate 4,181 of JAAYSA010000054.1, forward strand.
TAGTAAGGTTCTAAGTTTATTTAGTTCTCCAGATGCACTTAACCTAAATCACAATTACTTAGAAGAACCAACAGGAGCTTTAGGTTTACCAGAATTTGGCACTGAATTTGTACGAAGATTACTAACTGCTACAAACCCAAAAACATTTAATGATCTTCTTATCATTTCAGGCTTAAGTCATGGAACAAATGTTTGGACAGGTAATGCAGAAAGATTAATTGCTAATAAAATTACAGACTTAAACGGCGTTATAGGATGTCGTGATGATATTATGACATATTTAATTAGTCGCGGGATTGAAGCAGAAGATGCCTTTATAATTATGGAAACCGTAAGAAAAGAAGGAAGAAAGATTACTTCTTCACAAGAAAGGCTGATGTTAAGTCATGGTGTTGCCCAATATTATGTTGATAGCTGTAATATGATTGAATATCTTTTCCCAAGAGCACACGCTACAGCCTATGTTATGATGGCGGTCCGTGTAGGATGGTATAAAGTTTATCGCCCACTTGCTTATTATGCGACATTCTTTTCGGTTAGGTGTCGTCAATATGATATTAAATCAATGACTAAAGGTACCGAAGCAATTAAGAGGCGATTAAAAGAATGCGAAGAAAAATTAAAGAGTGCAGGAGGTAAAGATGCTAAAGAAAAAGATTTAGAAAGAACGCTCCAAATCGCGCTCGAATTTGCAGATCGAGGCTATAAATTTACAAATATTGACCTCTATAAAAGCGATGGGACTACCTTTGTAATTGATGAAGAAAATAAAGCACTCATTCCTCCTTTTAATACAATTGATGGTTTAGGTGATAATACAGCTATCTCAATTGTAGAAGCAAGAAAAGATGGAGAGTTTATTTCAATTGAGGAATTAGTTGAAAGAACAAGACTTAACAGTCAAAACATCGAAAGAATGCGCGAACTTGGAATATTGAAAAATTTACCAGAAAAGAATCAACTTAATTTATTTGATTTCTTTTAAGGATTATTTATACTAGATAAAGTTGTCGGGACGTAGCACAGCTTGGTAGTGCGTCTGGTTCGGGACCAGAAGGTCGTGAGTTCAAATCTCATCGTTCCGACCATTTTTAAAAAACGCCAATAGCGTTTTTTATGTTAACTCTAAACTAGGGGCGTTATACCAAATAAAACTGTTTTCCTTACAATAAGCATCAATTGTCTTAGAAAAGCTATTAATAGCCTTATATTCTAGAAGATAAACTGACAAATCGGCATTTTTAACATTATTAAGATATTCTTTAAAATAGTTTGCTTCACTCTCAAATTGTGCATGATAAGTATTATTTTCAAAATCTATCCGTGTAAAAACGGTTTCTTGATTCACACCATTAAATAAAGAAGTGGCGATATTATCCTCTAGACACTCACTTACAAAAGTGTCGCCCCCATTAATGATTAAAGTTGTATTTAAATTTTTAAGACCCAGTAAAATATATTTAAGTCCATTAAAAATTTGTTCATTATTATATTCGTAATATACATCGGTGTTATCAATAAAAAAACCATCAAAACCTAACTCCAAATAAGAAATAGCAAGTTCGTTTATAATAAAATCTTGCCAAGAAGAAGCTGAGACATCAATCCAATACTCATCAGGCCAATCTTCGTAGACACCTAAAGTTAAATCTTTAAAGCGTTCATAGTAAGGCCGATATACTTCAAGCGAACCAATATTTAAGTAGCCATAAATAGTCTTAACCTTATCGTGGAGGTTAGTAATTGTAGAAGAGGTAAACTCACTTGGTACAATAACAACAAGTTTATAAGGATCTAATTTATATGCTTCATTTTCATTAATACCAAGAAAAACACCATATTCTTTCATTTTTTTTGGTTTACAACTTATTAAAGAAAAAAAGTAAAGGTCCAATAATAATAAATAGTTTTTTCTTACCTAGCATAAGTTTCAACATAAGTTCGTTTAATTTATTGAAGTTAACTTAAATTAAATAAATTATCCTTTTAATTATTATCACATATTTTTAAAATTTTTTGACAAAAAAAGGGTAAAAAACTAATTTATGGCTTGTTATGAGTATAAGATTAGTGGACTTGACCTTTTAAAAAGTTTATAATATACAAGAAAACCCAAGAAGGAACCAAATTTATGATTATAGTTTACATTATCGACTCTTATGGCGAATTCTCAAATGGAACGACAATGACTGCCGTTCGCTCAAAACAAAAACTAGAAGAAATGGGACACGAAGTACGAGTTGTCTCAGTTAGCAATATAGAAGGTAAGGAATATTACCAACTTAAACAAAGATATATTCCAATTGTTACGCCAGTATCAAAGAAACAAAATACTTATTTTGCAAAACCAGATAAAAAAGTTTTAAGAAAAGCATTTGAGGGTGCAGATGTTGTTCATTTCTTTTTTCCATGGAAATCTGCTCAAGTTGCTATTAAAGTGGCTAAGGAAATGGGAATTGCAGTTACTGGTTCATATCACATGTGTCCTGAACATGTTGCTTATGGTTCAGGGATGGGTAAGTTTTTTTCACCTGTTACATGGTTTTTGTATAAATATTTTAAACATCGTGTTTATAAAGTAATTGATCGAGTCCATTGCCCTAGTCCTGTAATGGCTAATAGATTAAAAGAGCAACGATATAAAAATATTCTTCACCCAATTACTAATGGAGTTGGAAAACAATTTTTTATTGATGTTGATAGACCTGATAATCCAGAAGTTTTTCAAATTCTAATAATCGGCCGTCTTTCGCTTGAAAAGCGACAAGAAGTTTTATTAAAGGCGATTAAGCATTCAAAATATAAAGAGAAAATTAAATTAGTAATTGCGGGACAAGGTCCAAAAGAAAAGAAACTAAAACTAATGGCAAAACGCTACAAATTAAATGTAGAATTTGGATTTTACAAGCAAAAAGACTTGATAAAAAAGATAGCTGAAAGTGATTTATATGTTCATACAGCAGAAGTTGAAACTGAAGGAATCTCAGTTTTAGAAGCACTCGCTGGAGGTTTAGTACCAGTTTTAGCAAATACACCTTTTAGTGCACCCGGACAAATTTTTGCTCTTGATGAACGAAGTTTATTTAAACTAAATAAACACAAAGATCTTGCAAAGAAAATTGAATATTGGATTGAAAATCCTGCTGAACGACAAAAAATGAGTAAAGAATATCAAAAGTTCATGCAAAACTTTAATATTGATACTGCAGTTAAGAGATTGTATGAGATGTTTGTTGCAGCAGTACATGATGAAAAAATAAGACTTATCGAAAAAAGGGATAGTGTTAAAGGTTATGTAAAAAAGTTAAGACCTAATAAATTTAAAATGGCGATTGTAAAAACGCTTTATTTTATTTTTATGCCAGTTGCTATTGGGTTTTGGTACGTTTTTAAAGGTTTAAGAATTAATGGAAGAAAGAACATAAAAGAAATAAGAACAGGTGGAATTATCATTTCAAACCATGTTCATGATTATGATTCAATGATGAATGCATGTGCAACATATCCGCGTTTAGCAGTATATACTGCAATACCAGAAAATTTAGAACATGATTCTTATGGTAATTTTGTCCGCCTTTTTGGTACAATTCCAATCCCACGAAATATTGAAGAAACAAAAGTCTTTGTCAGCGAATGTACGACCAAGGTTAAAAATGGCGATTTGGTTTTTATATATCCTGAAGGTAATCTTCTTTATAAATATAATAATTTGCAACCATTTAAAAAGGGTGCATTCCATATAGCTCATAATGCAATGGTTCCAATCGTTCCAACAAGAATTAATTTTGTTAAGAAGAAAAAGAAGAATGGAAAATATAAAAAACGTATAATTCTTAATGTTGGAAAGCCCATTTATCCTAGTTACTATATGTTAAAAAGAGACTCGATTGATGATCTTTTAAATATGTCTTATCGAGCAATGGAAATCTTGAAAGAATCAAGTGAATAAAAATAACAAATATATTATTCAATTGAAAATATATTATTAGTGATATAATATTTTTCGAGGAATTTAAATTGACGAAAAAATAACAAAAACAACTTAAAACACCATACTTTACAAAACTTAAGGAATTTGCAGAATCTGACCCTACATCCTTAGATGTTCCAGGTCAAAAATTAGGTCGCTTAAACAATGAGCTAGCTGAATATGCAGGTCATAATTTTTTACGTTTAGATGCTAATGGACCTCGAGGTCTAGATAACATGTCAAATCCTAAAGGTGTTATTAAAGAAGCTCAAAATTTAATGGCAGAGGCCTTCGGAGCAGATAAGGCATATTTTTTAACTAATGGAACAACGCAAGGCATTTTAGCGGTTATTATGTCCGCATGTAGAGCAAATGAAAAAATAATTATTCCTCGAAATGTACATAAATCAGTAATAAATGCACTTATTTTAAGTGGCGCAAAACCAATTTTTGTTAAACCTAATATTGATAAAACATTGGGAATTGCTAACGGAGTATCAATAAATGCGATAAAAAAAGCAATCAATGAAAATCCTGATGCTAAGGTTGTTTTTGTAATAAATCCTACTTATTTTGGTGTCGTTAGTGATTTAAAAGAGATTGTTAATCTTGCTCATAAGAAAGATATGAAAGTAATCGTTGATGAAGCTCATGGAGGACAATTTTATTTTTCCAAAAAACTTCCTTTTGGTGCAATTGAAGCTGGAGCAGACGTAAGTATTGTTTCTATTCATAAGACAGTTGGTTCTCTAACTCAAAGTTCTGCCATTTTAACAAAGGGTGATCGTGTTGATCATAACCGACTTCAAGCTACACTTAATATTTTAAATTCAACATCACCTAGTTCTTTATTATTAGCAAGTTTAGATGTTGCAAGAAAAGACATTTATTTTAATGGAAATAAGAAGATTAATAGATTAATTAATATGACCGAAAAGGCACGAGAAAAAATTAATCAAATCCCTGGAGTAGAAGCTATAACGGAAGATTATTTTAAATCCAAAGGGGAATTCGGGTATGACAATACTAGGATTATTGTAAGGTTTCAGAGCTTGGAATTACAGGTTTTGAAGTTTATAATGAATTAAGAGATCGCGACAATATTCAACTAGAACTTGCAGAAACGCACTTGATTTTAGCAGTTTTAACAATGGGAACAGAAGAAAAAGATTTAAATCATTTTGTAAGTTCGCTTAAGAAAATAGCTAAAAAATATTTAAAATTGAATCTAGATCCAATCGTTCAAAAACCTGTTTATAATGAACCCATATATTATATGAGGCCTCGTGAAGCCTACCATGCATATAAAAAATACGTTTCTATTGATGAGGCTAAGGATGAGGTCGCGGCGGAATCAATTATGATTTATCCGCCTGGTATTCCAGTTGTCATTCCTGGTGAAGTAATAAGTGAAGAAATCATCAATGACTTAAATGATTATTTAAAGAAGGGTTCAACAATTTTAAGTGAATCAGAATTGGGATTTATTAAAGTTGTAGATTTAGAAAACACTCATTCGGAGGAAGATTAAATGAAAAAAAGTCGATTTATCATTTCAAAGTTGCAATAGCGAATACAAAGAAAGTAAGGTAGTTATTTTTAGTGCCCCACTTGATACAACAACATCGTATCGACCAGGAACTCGCTTTGCTGGTAATGCTATTAGAGTAGAATCAAAAGGAATTGAATGGTATAGCCCGTACCAAGACGATAATCTTAAAAATTACAAGACTTGCGATATTGGTGATTTAGAGTTGCCAATCGGAGATGTTAAAACCTCGCTAGATATTATCTATAAGACAACGAAGAAAATTATTAAAGATAACAAATTGCCTATGATGGTCGGCGGTGAACATTTAGTAACTTATGCTGTTATTAAAGCATTATTTAAAAAATATCCAAATTTACACATAATTCATTTAGATGCTCATACAGACCTTAGCGAAAGTTTTTTAGGAATGAAATTTTCTCACGCAACCTTTATGAGACATGTATATAATTTTGTTGGAGATAATAAAATATATCAATTTGGTATCAGAAGTGGTGACGAAAAAGAATTTAAATGGGTTAAAGAAGGCCACGTTTACCAACAAAAATATGATTTAAATGGTTTAGATGAAGTTGTAAAGAAACTAAAAGATGTACCTGTATATATTGCAATTGACCTAGATGTACTTGATCCAAGTGTTTTCCCTGGTACTGGTACACCTGAACCTGGTGGAATTACCTATAAGGAATTATTGTGTGCTTTTGAACAATTTAGTAAATTAAATAAGATTGTTGGAGCCGACATAGTAGAACTATCTCCTATGCTTGATCCAAGTCAAACTTCTACAATTGTTGCAGCCAAAAGTTTACGAGAATTAATATTAATTTTACAAAAGCAAAAACAAAATTAATCGTATTTACGACCAATTTGCAAAAAGGGACTTAAAAATGTAGTCCCTTTTTAAGTATAAAAGAGTGACAAGAGTTAGATAAATGGTATAATGCAATTCAGCTTTCATTATAATGAAAGCTAACAAGGAGGAAAAAATATGAAAAAATTTAGTATTGTGATTAATTCAAGTACAGACCTAACTGAAGAATTAAGAAAAGAACTAGACTTAGTTGTTGCACCCTTAAAATTCATTATGGATGGAAAAGAATATGTTAATCATCTCGACTATCGAAGTTTAGGCGTCAAGAAATTTTACGAATTACTTAGAAAAGGTGTTGTTGCAACAACATCACAATTAAATGTTAATGAATACATGGAAATCATTGAACAAGAATTTAAAAAAGGTAATGATGTATTAATTCTTTCATTATCTAGCGCACTTTCAAGTAACTATAATAGCGCCCGTATTGCTGCTGAAACATTTGAAGGTCATAAACGCAAAGTTTATCTAGTTGATACAAAAGCTGCTTCATTAGGTGAAGGCTTAATTGCTTATGCTGCTGCAAAGAAAAGAGAAGAAGGTGCGACAATTGAGGAAACTTATAAGTACATTGAACAAATTAAGTATAATGTTGCTCACTGGTTTACAGTTGATGACTTAATGTTTTTAAAACGAGGAGGTCGTTTAGGTGGAGCAACAGCAGTTTTAGGCACTTTATTATCAATTAAACCTATTTTACACGTTGATATTGAAGGTAGACTGATACCAATGGAAAAAGCTCGTGGTAGAAAACGCGCTATTCAAACTTTGGTTGAAAAAGTTAAAGAAACATATAATCCAAAATTACCAAAAGATGTCTTTATTTCTCATGGCGATGATTTAAAATCAGCCGAACTATTAAAAAAGCAAATTGAAAGTCTTAATTTGGGATTGAAAGTTACTTTAATTAATCATATTGGTCCAGTTATCGGCGCACACGCTGGTCCAGGTACCTTGGCAGTATTTTTCTTTGCTACACAAAGATAAATAATCAACATATCTAAAACAAAAAGCGAGTCCAGGCTCGCTTTTTTTATGGCGATGCATCCCTGACTCGAACAGGGGACCTTCCGCTTAGGAGGCGAATGCTCTATCCAAACTGAGCTAATGCACCACAGCCATATTTTGTAACTTTAATAGCAGTTTTGCAACTATTTATTAGATAAATCGATCCAATAACGAAGCGTGAATATCATGCGACCTTCAATAATGTTATATATTTTGCTGTTTAGAATACCACCATTTTTTTCAATTACACGTTTGGAAGCATAATTGTTGGAATGACATGTAATTAATACTCTGTCTAGCCC
>JAAYSA010000055.1 GCA_012518455.1 Erysipelotrichaceae bacterium
ACACCTTTAGATAATTCATAAATAATTGTTCGGTCAGTATAGACATTAGAGAGAGCACCATCAACACCAAGACGATAAAATGTTGTATCGCGTGGTCCTTTTTTTGAATAATAAGGATCCATTAACGTTTGAACATTTCTTGGTGTAGCAATCGGAACTATAACGGCAAATAAAATAATTATTATAATAATAATTGATGCAGTAACACTTGCTTTATTTTTTGTAAAGCGATAGAAAGCATCAGCAAAATAACCACGCGATTTAGTCGCGAGTTTATGATCGTGAAGTTCAACACCCTCGTGGGCAAACGTAAAGCGATCATCAACTACGTTTGTTTTAATTACTTCTTTACTCATAATTATCTTTGCCCCATCTTAATACGTGGATCAAGGAAACCATAAGAGATATCAATAACAATGCCTGCTAATAAACCAATAAAGGTATAGAAAATAGATTCAAGCATAAAGATATCGTAGTCTAGTTGGTTAATTGACATAATATAGAGATTACCAATACCCGGAATTGAGAAAATTTGTTCAATAATCATTGAACCACCTAAAATACCAATAAAGGATGCAATAATTGAAGGAAGTATCGGTACCATTGCATTTTTAAGGGCATGCCGGGTTGTAGCTTGTGCTTTAGTTAGACCTTTTGTTCTAGCTAAAAGCATGTAATCCGAAGTTAATGTTTCGGTAAGTTCAGCACGTGTAAAACGAGTTAGTCCAGCAATTTCACCAAAAGATAAAGCTAGGACTGGTAAAATCAAACTTTGAAACATTTTAAAGGAAAAATAACTCCCGCCGGCATCAGCAAGGGAGTACATAACATTTGTTGGCACTAAGCGCCATTTAAAATAAATAAAATATTGGACTAAGAATGCGTAAACATATGATGGTACACTAACAAAAAGGATAACAAGCGTTGAAATAACATGATCTTGCCATTTGTTTTTCTTAATCGCAGCATAAATTCCTAAGCCAATTCCAACTGGAATTGAAAATAAAAGAGAATATAAGTTGACGATAACGGTTGGGAGAATGCGTTCACCCATTACTTCAATAGCAGGTTTAGTAATCGAAATCTTCCAAGATGTACCAAAATCAAACTTAGTAAAAATGTTTTTTAAATAAATGCCATATTGAACAATAATTGGTTTGTTATAACCAAGTGCTTCCCATCTAGCACGAATAAGTGCTTGTAGGTTTGCCTCTTGCGGCATTTCTTGCGGAAGTAAACGTATAAGGAAAAACGAAATAGTAATAATCACAAAAAAGGTGAATATCATTAATCCTAGTCGTTTAAGTATATATTTAACCATCCGTTTGTTACCTATCTTTCTAACCCTTACACATCAAACGCAACGTGAAAGTTCGCGTTGCGTTTGAAGATAAGAGAATTTATTTATCTATGACTAGTTTTTATTTGTAGTCAAGAGTTCCGCCACTCTTACGGACGAATTCGCGCCATTGGAAATCATCCATCTTGAATTTGAGGAGACGGAAGCCACCAAAGCCATACATAATATTGTATTCTTCGGTGAAGTATTCGATTTGCATACTAAGTAAGAATGCAGCTGTTGATGAAGCAAGTGGAATACGATAGTACTTCTTCAAGTAGTGTTCTTCCATGAATGCTAAAATACGAAGTTTAACAGCATTTGAAGCATTAGCATATGGACCAGCTCCTACCATTGAGTTAGACCATGCTTTCCATGTCATTGTATCTTCGAAGGTGACGGTGTCACCGTTTTCTTCATATTCAAATTGAATAGTTAATGTTTCGGTGGCTGGATTCCAGTTTGCTCTTTCATTAACATCGTATTGATCGGTGTCACAGTAGACTTGCATATTTCTAAATGGATAGAAAGCTGCACCACCCCATGCACCATAACCAATAGCAAATTTGCCTTCTGGTACTGCAGCATAACGGTTTTCTAAGTTACCAATTGCTTCAAGTTCAATGGTACCAAATCCGCTATCTTCTAAGGCAGCGTTAAGGTGTTTTTGAATAATTGCAACTTGAGCAAGTTCATCACTTTGAATTGCGCCTTTTGCGTATGCAATCTTAATTTTAATATTTGCACCGGCACTAATATCACCAGCTTCAACAAGTTCTTCATGGGCTAAAGCCATAAGTTCTTTTGCTTGAGTAAGGTTATGGCCAGTAATTGAAGCATGAGCTTCTTCAAGTGTCGCATAGGTTTTTCCTTCGCCGTATTCAATTTCATAGAGATTGACTAAAGCTTGCATTGCAGGTTCACTATTGCGATAACGTGAACTTGGATCATTCCAAACATCATAGTAATAGAGGTTGTTCAATAGCGAGAACGCTGGTTTATAACCTGCAGTTTTCGTAACAAATTCTGCTCTATCGATTGCTAATGACATTGCTTTTCTAAAGTTTTCATTAGATAGAACGATACTATTGGTGTTCCCTTCATTAATATCCATGTTTTTAAGATCGGTTGGATTCGTATTCATAAAGAAACTCATTTGGTAAGTTTCATCAACTTGATATAGCGAATCTGAAAGGGTGTATTCTGATAATTCTGAAGCTGTTGGAGCATAGGAGCTTAATTCACCAGCTAAGAATTTTTGTTTGGCTGCGGCATCATCAAGAACGTCGATAACGACTTTTGTTGCTTGATATTGTGGTTGAACAGAGCCATCAACTTCAAATAAAGTTGTTGAGCTTAGTTTGCCTTCTTCATCCTTAGTCCAGCCGTGCCAATTTTCGTTACGGACTAAAACCATTTGTTTGGCAGCTTCAAGAGTTTCAAGTCTGTATGGGCCATATGATTTGGTTGAAGCAACGCTTGTACCATAACGACTTGTAACTAAGTCACCTGAAGTGTCTTTGTTATCATTATAAGTTGCTTCATGGACTAACCAAGTACTAGTAAAGCTAACAAAAGCTTGTGACTCGTCAAGTGGAGTAGCCATAACATAGTTAAATGTTAAACCAGCTTCATCACTTTCTTCTTTGTAAAGACCAACAGATTCAAAGTCTGTTTCTGGGAATAATTCTTCAACAAATAAGAAATATTGCCATCCCTCAAGTCCACCAAAATTAAATGCTCCTTGTTCAGCAAAGAATTGTTCAATTAACGGCATTGTTGTTTCGTTAAGTTCCAATTCATATGCATGTGAGTCGGTTTGTTCGGTGCTTACATGTTCTAGCATTTGTTCCCAAACAGTCATTGGGAAATAGTCGGG
>JAAYSA010000056.1 GCA_012518455.1 Erysipelotrichaceae bacterium
ATTTGTTTAAAGTATGTAAAGGCAAATGCCGCAATAATCACAAGTGTAAGAACGCTATAGAGCATAATAAGCATCGAGTTATCTCTAAAGACCGTTTGTTCAATTACACCCGTAATTTCACCCGTAATTGGATCAAAGTTTGGTACTTCGACAATTTCATAGGCAATATCGCCAAGATTATCAAATTTACTTAGCCAATATCCTCCACCTTGAGGTAGCACCATATAAACAATAAAAGCGGCTTGAATTACAAGATATAAAATCGCTTTTAGTGGTCTTTTTCTAAAGAAATGACCGACGCCCATAAATAAATATGATATTTTCGTTTTCCATGAACCTTTTATAAAATACATTACAAAATCACGGCCAATACCATAAATTTTCTTAGCAAGCCAAATAACGGCCTTGTAAGCATAAACGAAAATATTAAGAAAGCTTTTTACAAGCATAACTAGAATTCCCCAAATAGATAATCCTAGTCTTTTAATTCCGTCCCATAAAGAAGTGAAAATCCATTTATGTGTTGGTAGTGGTTTAACTACTTCAACACCCTCATTTACGACTACTTCTTCTTCAAGTGACGGCGTTTGTTTTTCATGTTTTTTATTTACCATGTCAACACCTCTTTTTCTGTTTTGAAAAATAAATAAGGGTGATCACGCATGAGGCGTGACCACCCAAAATAATTAATTATATGTTGTTGATTGCATCGATGAATGCATCAAGTTGTTCTTGCGGAGTTAATTCTCTTGTCGTGGCATCTTTGATGTAGTTGCCATTTGCTTGGGATGGATCCCAGAATTTTCCACCAACTGAACTACGTTGTGGGATTGCAAATGGAGCTTGTGCTTGTAAACCATCTGCTGCTACGTTACCATCTGTTAAGTTTGAAGCTGCAAGGACTTTGTTAGTTGGTAAGCGTTTAATTGCTTCATAACGTACTCTTTGTCCTTCTTCACTTGTTAAGAATGAAGCAAAGCTAAGAGCATAGGCTGGGAATTTGGTAGATGATTTAACACCCATTAATTTCGAACCTGCGAAGGCTCCCATTTGGATGTCATATGTGGTTTCATCAGCTTTAATTCCTTTGAAGGTTGGAAGCTTAGTTGCACCAATTCTAGTACCCATGTCTGCTACTAATTTTTCAGCATTCCATGAACCAGAAATAGCAGCAACTACTGTTGGTTCGGCTTTGGTAATTTCAATTAGATTATCATCGACATTTTGGAAAGTAATTCCAGCATCTTGATATTCGTCTGCAATTGCCATCATACCTTTAAGAGCAGCTAAACCGTGAGCATTGTTCCAGTCACATGTGTGTAAGTTAGTGTCTGGATCATAGCTAATATTGCCATTAACGATGAATGGGGCTGCAGCATAATAGCCATTACCAATATCCATCATTAATTGTTTACCAGCTTTTAGTTTGCCACTAGTTAGCATTTGGTTAAGGTCTTTTACTTCATCAGTGCTTGCAAAGTAATCTTTGTTGTAGTAGAGGAAGTATCCGTTATCATCTGATAAGGGGAATGCAACTAACTTGTCTTCATTATTTGTTGCATTCGCAACACTTGCTGCAGAATCGCGTTCAGTTACAGTATTTGCGTAACTTTCTGGTAATTCCAATAAAACACGGTTTTCAACTAATCTGTTTAGTTGGTCGTCAGCAAAAATGAAGATATCAGCTGCGGTGTCAACGTCACCAACGACGTTTGTTGCGGCATCGCCTTCTCCAACGTCAGCATAAGACATTCTAAACTTGACATTTTCTGGTAGTTTGGCTTTATATGCCTCTGCTAGTTGGGTGTAGACTGCTTGTTCTTCGCTTGGACCCCAAACGAGTAATGTTACACTTTCACTTCCAGCAGGTGGTGTTCCGCCACAACCTGCAATTAATAGGGTTGCTAAGCCTAAAATTGAAAATTTTGAACGTTTAAACATAAATTGTCTCCTTTCTAATTGAATAGGGAGTTGAAATATTATAATGCGGGCAATTATCCGCAAACTCTCCCTGCAATCTAAGTTTATACAATATAATAATAAACAATTACCTATTGTTTGTAAAGACAAGAAGTAAGCGATTACAAAATTAATTTTACAGGCATTGTCAATTTTAAACTTAATCATAAAATAACATTTTTTTGTCTTTTTTTAGGTCAAACTAAAAAACCAAAAAAAGAGCCGGCAATAACCGGCTCTTTCGTAAAAATTAATTATAAATACTAGATAATTGTTTTATTACGTTCTTGCAATGGTAGATTTTCTTTTTCCTCAAGCGTGTCAACTTTAAAGAAATGACACTTACTTAAATCCATAACAAGTTTGACCTGATCACCAATATGAATATCATTTTCAGGATCGACATTTACTTTACTAACTGTTCTTTGACCAGCAAAATTACCATGGAGAATATATTCGTTACCAAGAAGTTCTGCGACATCAACTTTCATTGTAAAGATGGCATCTTTATATTTTTCAGCCAATGTCCCTGTTGCATAGTTAATATCTTCTGGACGAATACCAAAGACAACATTTTTGCCTTGATATGGTTCAAGTGCTTTACGAATTTCAACTGGGATTGTAACTTTGACTTCTGGAATAAAGACCATATCATCAGTAATTACAACTGCAGCTTTAAATTCATCAACTTTTTCGCGAACTACTTTATCATCTTCTTTTTTCTTAAATAAATCCTTAAGACTTCGTTTCCTAGCAGGTTTTTTAACTTCTTCAACTTCTGCAACGACTTCTTCTTTAACTTCTTCTTTTTCTTTCTTTTCGAAGCGGCCAAAAACAATATTGTTACCTTCAATTTTGGCATCTAAAAAGTTCATTGATGGAGAACCAATAAAGGAAGCAACAAACATATTGCATGGATTATGATAAATATCAATTGGCGAACCAATTTGTTGGACAAAACCATCTTGCATAACAACGATACGTGAAGCCATTGTCATAGCTTCAGTTTGGTCGTGAGTAACATAAATTGTGGTCGCATCCATTGCTTCATGTAGACGAATAATTTCTGATCTCATTTGAACACGAAGTTTAGCATCTAAGTTTGAAAGTGGTTCGTCCATTAAGACAACACGTGCATGTCTAACAATTGCGCGCCCTAATGCGACACGTTGTCTTTGACCACCAGATAGAGCACGTGGTTTTCTTTCTAAATATTCTTCAATTTCAAGAATGCGTGCAGCTTCGCGAACACGACGATCGATTTCTTCTTTTGGAAGTCTTTGAATTTTAAGACCAAAAGCCATGTTGTCATAAACTGTCATGTGTGGATAAAGAGCATAACTTTGGAAAACCATTGCTACTCCACGATCTTTTGGAGATAAATCATTACAAACAACATCATCAATGATAAGATCGCCTTTTGTAATATCTTCTAGACCTGCAATCATACGCAGGGTTGTTGATTTGCCACATCCAGAAGGACCGACAAATACGATAAATTCTTTGTCTGCAATATCAATATTAAAATCAGTAACAGAATAATTTTTGTTACCCTCATACAATTTGCAAACGTCTCTTAGTACAACTTTTGCCATATTTTTTCACCTCTAGTTTAAATATAGCACAAAAATTGTTATTGTAATTGTGCAACGTGCACAAATTTAATTTTTCTCTTGTAATCTTAAATAAATATTAAAATATGTCGCGTTCCAAAAGTCGCGAATATCAAGACCTGTAAAAGAAATAAATTTATTTAAACGATAATTAAAAGTGTTCCGATGAACATAAATCGCACTGGCAGCAGCTACGGCATTTAAGCCCATATTAATATATGCACGTGCTGTTAAATATAATTCGTGCGGAAGACTAGAAAACTCTCTAGTAATTAATTTTTTTATTTCCTCGTTTCCATTTACTATCATTTCTAGAACGACATCTGCTAAATTTGCATATGCAACAGAACGACTAAATGCATAATCAAGAGCTTTTAAAGCAATCTCGTTTACATTGTGACTATAAATAAAAGTAATTTTAAGGCCTAGATCAGCGGTTAAAGTAGGGATTAAAGGTGATAACGTTTGATTTAAGTCAATGCTAGTTTTTATGTATCCGCGTTTTAAATCGATATCAAAAATGTCAAATTCACCTTTATTTAGCGTAGTTAAAAAAGAAATTAAAGCACTTTTTTCTTTGTTGACTTCAGTTTTAAATAAGTAGTACTTAACCATCTAATCTCCGATACAGTAACATCGCTTCAAACGGACGAAGTTTTAAGCTATCATCGCTAATCTTTGCGATATCTTTATAATTATGTAACAAGACATCCTGTTTAACTTTTAAAACATGATTTCTAAAAATAACTTCATAATTTCTAAACGAGGCAATCACAATTATTTCCTCTTCATTCGTCTTATGAGTATATGCGAAAACATCATCATTTTCGGCATCAATTAAGCAAAAACGGGTGTTAATAACCAAATTAATCATGTTATCTTTTTTTCGTAAATGGATTGCCTTTTTATAAAAATTCAATATGGAGTCTTCATCGTTAAGTTGTTCGGCAACATTAACTTCTTTGTAATTTTCATTAACTTTTAACCAAGGTTCATGTTTAGAAAAACCAGCATTTTTACTATCGCTCCACTGCATAATTTGATGGCCATTAGTTCTTGCAGTTCTATTCATAAACCTAAGTAAAACATCATGAGGAATTCTATCTTTTACCTCATTAATATAGTTTTGATCACTAACATCCTTAAAATCATCTAAACTCTTATAGGTGGTATTACTCATTCCAATTTCTTCACCGTTATAGATAAAAGGTGTACCATACATAAAAAGTAATACTAAACCAAGCATTTTAGCTGATTCCTTTCGATACTTAATTGATCCATACTGAGATAAAACACGTGGATGATCGTGATTATTCCAATACAAAGGCAACCAAGCTTTCCCATAACAAACATTAAACCAATTATTAAAAATCCATTTAATGTTTTTTACTCTAGTTCTTAATTCATCATCAGCTAAATTAAGAGAATCATATGCGCCATTTTCCCAACATGTATCAAAATTAAAAACCATATTAAGAGAGCCAGTTTCATAACCTGAGTATTTTAAAGAATCCTCAACGCTTACTGCCCCACCTACTTCTCCTACGGTTACACAATCATAATGGTCTAAAACTTCTTTTTTAAATTCTGCTAGATAGTCATAAATTTGTGGGCGATTACTAAATTTACGAAAATCCAAAACCATTCCCATCTCATTTGTTGGATAAGTTGAATCTTTAAAAGTAAGATCACGAGCTAGATGTGCAACAGCATCTAATCTAAATCCATCGCATCCTAAATCTAGGTAAAAACGGGCTATATTGTATATTTCCTGCCTCATTTTTGGATTAGCCCAATTTAAATCTGGCATTTTTTTAGAGAAAATTTTCATATAAAAAGAATCGCTCTGTTCATCATAAGCCCAAGCAGAATCAGAGAAGAAACCTTGCCAATTATTTGGCGGTAATCTCTTGCCGTTTTCTCGTTTTCCATCGTGCCAAATATAGAAATCTCGTTTAGGGTTATTTTTGTTTTGTCTTGATTCAATAAACCATGGATGTTCATCACTAGTATGATTAAGAACAAAATCAAAAATAACCTTCATGCCACGAACATGAATCTCATCTATAAGTCTTTTCATATCCTTTGTTTCACCAAACATAGGATCAACTTCAAAATGATTACTAATATCGTAACCATTATCATCTTTTGGTGATTTAAAAAAAGGACAAACCCAGATTAGGTTCACGCCTAAATCTTTTAAATAATCTAGTTTTTGAATTATTCCTGCTAAGTCGCCATAACCATCATTATTAGCATCAAAAAAAGATGCAGGATAAATTTGATAACCAATCGCCTTTTGCCACCATTTTTGTTCCTTAATCATAGATTACATCCCCTTTTTGCGCACTTTTAATTATTTTTTTCATTTCAGGGCCACTTACTTTATTACTAAAATTAGGTAGTTTATTTACATCAAAGAAATGTACTTCACTTATTTCATGATCATGGCCTTTTAATGGCTTTAAAAGTTCTGCTTCAAAAATAATCACATATTCAGGAACACTAATTTTATTTTTAAATGGAGTGCGGTTTAAGACGCCTACTAAGCGTTTAATTTTAACGATTGCTCCTGCTTCTTCTTCACATTCTCTTATTGCTGCTACTGATGGACTATCGTAAAAATCACACCAACCTCCAGGAAGAGAATAGCCTCCATCTAACTTTTCTTTTACAAGTAACACTTGGCCGATATCATTAAAAATACAAGTTCTAACAGAGATGTTTGGTGTAGGATATATATCTCTTTTAAAATAATTATTTCTTTCAAAATTAACATCTTGAATGTTTTCTAATAAATGAAGCGATAATTGTTCGATTTTCTTATAATTTTCAATCGCATATGGATCTTTTGAATACTTTAACCCAATCTTAGCAATTGATTGAATTTGAATTATAAAGTCATAAATTTGTAATTTCTTTTCTTCACTCATAAATATCACCTTTTTAATTATACCCAATTCAAAATATTAATCACTTAAATAGTAAATGATAATACATTA
>JAAYSA010000057.1 GCA_012518455.1 Erysipelotrichaceae bacterium
GAAACTAGAATTAATGAACTTAATCGTCTTATTAATGGTGCTCATGATGCAAGTGAGATACTAGTTAAAGAAGAGATGGCGTTAGAAGAAGCAAAGAAAGCAAAGAAAGAAAACGATGCAAAAACGCGCTCAATTGAACAAAACCTTGCTTTAAATGGTAAAAAAGAGAAGTTAGAATTAGAACTAGAGACAATTAATAATTTAACAAAAGAAAAAGAAAAACTAGATAATGAACTTACTGAAGTTAAGACATTCTTTAATCATGCTGATATTAATAAAATTAATCTTAAAGAATTAAAAGAAGCAAAAGATAAATATAAAAAAGAAGAACAAGTTTTAAATGATTTTAAAAAAAGCAAAGAGAAAGAATCTAGAGAAATTATTCAACAAAAACTTGAGAGTAATAAAAGCAGTGTTAAAAAAGTTATTGTTGAAGAAAAGCTTGCTGATATTAAGAAAAATATTGATGAGCTAAAGAAAGAACTGGAAGAACTTAGATTAAAGGTTAAGCCAATTTCAATTGGTGTCATTTTATTAAGCATCATAACCTTTTCAATTTACTATTTCGTATTTAGAGGTCGTAATAAAAAATTTAAAGAGGAAATTATTAGTTTAGAAAAGAAACTAAGTGAATTAGAAACGCAAATAAGGGAATATGAAAAAGAACTAAATGAACTAGAAAAAAGTGACATTGATTTAAAACTAGAACAACTAGAAAAAGAAATTGCAAAACAAATAGAAGATAAAGAAAACGCCTTTAAATATCTAAAAGAGGCTGTTTTTGCATTGTTTAAGGACTATAAAACAGGAACTGACAATATTGAGTTAGCCTATAATCTAGTGGAAATTAACTATAATCGATACTTTGCGTTGACTAAAGAAATTGAAAGCAAGAAAAAGGAACTTGCAAAATATAATTTAGAAAAAATTAAAGAAGGGCTTACTAAATTTGGTGATTTAGATAAAGATGAACTTGAAAAAGAAAAGATAATTGCTAGTGAAACTAACAATGAATTAATTAAAAGAATCAATACACTTGAGCATAACATTGAATATAACATTGAGATAGTTAGTAACTTAGAGCTTTATGAAGTAGAGTTAGAAGATTTAAAAGAAAAGCGTCTTGAATTTGATAAAAAGCGAGGACTACTAGAAATAACCGCTAAACTTTTAGAAGAAGCAAATCAACGACTCGCGGCTAAATATTTAAATCCATTAGAAGAAAAAGTAAACGAACTAATTAAGAAGTTTGATCTTAATGATTTATCCGTTACTTTTGATGGTAATTCACTAATGAAGGTAAAACCATCAAAATCACATGAACCAAAAGACTTTGATAACTTTAGTACTGGTAATAAGGACTTGATGTCACTTCTAGTTAGAATAGGATTAATTGATATTATTTATGAAAATAATCATCCTTTTATTATATTTGATGACTCTTTTGCATACTTTGATGATAAAAGGATATTAAAAGCCAAGGAATTATTTAATAGGCTTTCAAAAGATTATCAAATAATTTACTTTACTTGTTCAAGTAGTAGGAATCTAAATTGTACAGATATAACAACAGAAATATCTTAAAATAATTATTGGAGGAGAAAAAGATGAAAATTGAAATTTTAAAAGAAGATATTACTCCATACATATATTTTGTATGTAGCATTGCGCATTAAAATGAAAGAGGAATGCAAAGTGCTTTAAGTTCAAAAAACGATTACATCTGCGGAATTTTCGATAGATGGATTAACATTATTCCTGAGAGTGTTATTTTTAATAAAAAA
>JAAYSA010000058.1 GCA_012518455.1 Erysipelotrichaceae bacterium
AATCAAAGCTAAGACAAGCATCTTTGTACCATATCCTTTATTCCATTCGCTATAACGAATTTTATAACCAATATGGCCGCCATACTTTTCTAGGGCTGGTGTTAAACGATGGCGAATACTAATTTCACCAATAAAGTCATTGCCTCTAACAAGCCAAAAATAAGAGGCAGGAACATAGTTTTCTGGGAGATTTATTCCTTTTTCATAATTATTAAAATCAGTAAAAATATCAGATCTTGTGTAACAAAAACATTGTGAATATGTAGGATCAAACATTTCAGCTTCTTTTAGTGTTTCTAAATAAGAAGCTAGAAATTTTTGTGAAGGTTTTACTAATTCAATGCTATCCATAGTTAAATTCCTCTAATTAGTATAATGCAGAACAAAATAAAAATGAAACATATTGAACGATATTATGTTTTCTTTTCTCTAGTTTTTTATAAGTCAATTAGAAAAGAAAAGAATATTTATTTAAACGCACATAACAATGCTATATTTTATTCTGTACAAAGAAGATAATTATTATGCGTTCAAAAAGAATTATAAAAGTTACTTTAGGTAGCGTGATTAATGGATTCATCATTGTTTTAGCTGCTTTGATTAATGTAACTATATATCATTATTTTCCAATTTTTGGAGCATTATTTTATGGTGCTGTCTATGCGCTTAATGTTTTTGTGTTTTAATATTTCTTTTTAACAGAGACATTTAAAGTGCATGGTAAAATAAAAAATCACATTATTGATGTATTAATAGGATTTGCTACAACTTTTGCAACAGTTGCTATATTTGGACATCTAATTAGTCTATCCAAATATGGACTTACTTATGGCGAAACCATCGCAAATTATGTTTCAGGAAAAATGGGTGCTAATCCACTTAGTGTTTTAGGATTAGCAACTATTACGGGCTTATCAATCGGCTTTTTAAAAGAAGCATTAAAAAGTACAGAAAAATTAACACATCATTATTTAATTAATTTAGTTGTTGTTTTTGTTTATGTCGCAATTGGTTGTCCACAAATACTAAGTGAATTAATGTATCTATCTCTTGCAGGAGAACTATTTGCATCTTGGCGAGGCATTTTACATCTTTCCCTAGTCTTAGCAGGAAATTACATTGGCTTTCTTTTAACATTACTCATTTTTTCAAGAATAAAAAAAGCAAAAGAGCTAGAAGAATCGCTAGAAGATAATAATCTATAAATCCTAGTTTTAGTAGTTTTTATGTTTTAATTAAAATTAATACTAATTTAAGAAATAAACTGCTATCGTTGTCTAGCGATTATCCGACAATTATTTATCTTCTTTTGGGTTTATATATTTTCTTTATAAAAATTTGTTAGACTAATATATTGATTTTTTAGAAAAAATATAAAAGTGAATCTTTGAATAATTTGGGTTTATTAAAGCCTCTATTGCATTTATTTTTTAGAAATGACTTTTTTATAATTGGCTCAACAAATCTCTGCTTGTATTAATGCATTATATTTACAATACATTTTCAATATTAAAAGAGTTAGATTTTAGCTAGATCGCGACAACAAATAATATAGATTTTGAATAATTAAGTGAATGTTGTAAAATAACAAAATTGTTCAACTATTTTTGAATACACCATGACAAAAGAAAAAAAGGAATTACGCAAATATTTAATCACTACACTAGTAGGTGTAGCGGTACTAACAACAACTTATTTTGTTAGAAATGAGTTTAGTTTTAATGCGCGTGGAGAAAATACAACATATACAATTCAATTTAGCGATTCGAAAAATAAAATCACTACTGGAACATATAATCCATCAGGATATGATGGAACTGGTACAGTTACAACTGAGTTAGGTAATAATCTAAATTTTGATTTTGTAGGACTTAGAAACGATGCAACCATTTGGCAAACTATAAATGCTAATGGGTATATTACTAATAAAACTAGAATAAGCGGGATGTCAAGCTTAGTAGTAAACAAAAAAGATACTAACTGCAATATCGAGGTGTATTGGTCAGATTCGACCTCTTTTATAGAATCAAGAAGCATCACATTTGATCAAAGTAGCCCTCTACAAGTAGAAACAACATTTGATGGATTTAAACCTAATTATTTTAAACTTTTAGCAATAGGGGCTGCAGCCTCTTCAATTGAAAGTATGACTTTAACTTTTTCATGCATGCCAGAATATACAACAGTTTTAGCAGAATCAACTGATATAGAAAGAGGCTATACAACTGGAAGTGGTATTTATCAGGTCGGTGTAAATGTTACGGTTGATGCTACCGCTAACTCGGGTTTCTTATTTAAGGGATGGTACGATGAAAACAATATTTTAATTTCAAGTACTCCCTCATATACCTTCATAATGCCTTATTATGATGTTACATATTATGCTCATTTTAAGATTGATTTAGGCCCTCTAATTAAAGGCGATAATATTGAATTTGGAACTTATCCTCAAAGTAATATTACTGATACAACGATTATTTCTGAACTTAACACCTTAGCAGGAACACTACCTACACCAACAAATAGTTATGCTTGGACAGATTATAATTATTACATGAACTCTCAAATAACGTCATACATGTGGTATATAGATTTACCTTTAGGTGATGATATATATCGAGGCGTTTACTTTACTTCATATCGTCTTTATAATACCTCAGTATCTCAAAGTTTAGGCTCGTCATATCAAGATGATAATGGCTACTTTATTAACAATGCATATTGGTTTAAATTTGAACCAATACAATGGAAAATAAGAGATCTATCAGCTGATAAGGCGTTTTTGGTTTCTAATTTAATTTTAGATTGTCAAGATTTTAATCCTTTTACTGTGGCACGTAATATAAATGGAAATACGATATATGCTAACAATTATGAATACTCTTCAATTAGAACATGGCTAAATTCCAAATTTTATAATGTGGCTTTTGATAGTGAGCAAAAATCTCGAATTTTAACTACATTAGTTGATAATAGTCTACCTACAACCGGATATCCATCATTACCCTATGTTTGTAATAATACTTACGATAAAGTCTTTTTATTGAGCTATACAGAAGCAAGTAGTTCAAATTATTTATTCTCAACTAATGCTGACCGTATTTTTGCTTCAACTGAATATTCACAATCTCAAAATCTATATGTCTACCTAAGTTCAAACAAAGAGTGTGGCCGGTGGTTTTTACGCTCTCCAGCTGAAAATCCTCAAACAAATGCAAATTATTTAGTTAGATCTACTCATAACGGAGGAATTTTTACACCGAACATGTGGTCAGTCGAAACGTATCGCGGAGTTGTGCCTGCAATTTGGATTGAGCGATAAATAAAACAATTAACTAATTGACAAGTTTATTAACATAACTTAGAATTATTGAGCGTCAATGGGGCTGTAGCTCACCTGGGAGAGCGCCTCCATGGCATGGAGGAGGTAGCGAGTTCGATCCTCGTCAGCTCCACCATTTACGCTCAAAACACCAATAGGTGTTTTTTCTTTTATTTTTTATTAATTATTTAATTAGGAATATAATATATTTAGAAAAGAGGTATTTGTGATGAAAAAGAATATGCTTTGTTTACTAATCTTTTTAATTCTTGCAAGTTGTAAGGGCGGCGTTCCAATATCAAGCAGCGAACCACCTAGTGAACATATGGATATAACAAGTGAAGATTTTGTTATTGAAGGTGTTTATGAAAATGATGCAAGTAGTCCTTATGTCTATTTTCAAAATAAGTATTACGATATGAGAACTAATGAAGTAGTCCCAACTACTTTAATTGACAATAAAGCGGTTCCTTCTTACTTAGAACTACCATCATATGATGAAAATGATTATGTTTTTTATGTATTAACTGCATCCTTACCCGTTTTATATGGATCACTTATTGCATTTAATACAAATGCTCCAAATACATATTTTTGGTTTGAACGTGGTAATACATTTAGTGTTCAATATACAATGGAAAACTTTCCTAATTTTACTTTTCTAGAAGGCCAAACACTTGATAATAGAGTAAGTGGCTACAAGTATTTAGCCATGCGTCAAACTGTAAGAAATATTATTAGAACTAATCCAAATGCTAAGTTTCATCTTTATATAAATGATACAACCGTAAGCCTAATTTTAGATATTATGGTACAAGCTGGCGTTAATTTTAGCGATTTAAATGTTATTTTTCTAAGTGACGGGACTTTTACTTATGGATGTTATAAAGATAATCTTCCAGAGGAAGTCTATTCTGCGCAAAAGAGTTACTTTGAAGCTGTCCTTGCTGAATATGAAAATATAGAAAATCGCGCGATTGATGACTTTTATATTAATTTTGTTCAACCAGGAACAACTCTAAATGAAAACTATAAACTTGAAGGAACTGCTAGAGGTCTTGACCGTCTTTCCTTTATGCTTGATGCTAATTATCCAAACGTAAAACATATTATGCAATTTCCTGAACTTTTAACTAATGAAGGTGAAGCAGTTACTTCAGATCGTGAAGCAATGCTTCAAGCGATTAATAAAAGACAACCAAGCGAATACTTTTATAATTTAGAAGAAACTGTGCGAAATCAGGTTCATTTAGCTTTTATGGCAGGTGCTGTTGCTTATACTTATAACCCAGATACTGGGGAACACTACTTTGATAATGCAGCTAATTTAGAAACATTAGAAGATGCTATTGCTTATTTTGATGAAAAACTTCTTACCCCTACAAAACAGCCAGTTGTAATTACAGGAACAAGGGATGTTGATACTTCTTCAACTGTTCCATATGGAGAACAACAACTAGAATTTAACGAATCATATATGCTTCAAACGATTGAGTATTATAATGTTAAAAGTAAGTTTGTTCATGAAAATGCTATATTTGATAGTAAAACTTCAACGATAACTTTATATGAAGGAGAAGAAGTTGTTGCAATTCTTGAAGCGGGGTATGGAAGCATTGATGGAGTTAGGCCAGTAGAAAAAGCTATTGAATCTACAAATTACAAACTTAAATACCGTGAAAGAGAATTAAGTCCTGGAGAAAATGGTGCAGTATTTTATTTTAAACCCCATCCTTCCTGTATGCCGTTTAGTGTATTTAATGATTTTTTACTTGAAAAAGGTATTGAGGTTTTACCAAGAAGAACTCCAGCAGAAATTTTTCTTTGGTTATATCCCGATGTTGATTATGGAGGATTTACAAGTTCTTTATATATGAGTGCTTCAGCTGATCAAACTAGATTTTATTATGCAGATGACATGAGTGCACTTGCTAACCCAACTAACATACTTGCTGAATTAGGATACTATCCTAATGCTCACTATTTCCAAAAATAGTTAATACTTTTATGTGCAGCCTTGGCGGAACTGGTATACGCGCTAGTCTCAGAAGCTAGTACTTAATAGTGTTCGAGTTCAAATCTCGAAGGCTGCACCATAAAGAAACAGGCGTTGTATTCAATGCCTGTTTTTTTAAAAAGAGATAGGTTTTGCAGTGTTTCTTTTAAAAAAGACAAGATTTGCAGTGGTTTTCATACATATATTTAATATGCATTTTACTATTAATAGTAAGAAGTGATATTAAGATACATTTGTGTTAAAATGTATCAGGAAAGTATAACAGTAGATTAATATGGTGGAAGAAAGAACTAAAATTATTCTAGTAGGAGGTGACTTAGCAAGTGGTAAGTCAACCTTTGCCCATCAATTTAGTGCTAGACATCAAATTATATGTCTTACAAAAGATCGAATTAAAGAAATATTAGCCGATAGTTTTGGGTTTGAAAATCGAAAAGAGAACTATCATTTAAGTCAAACAACTTTTAAATTACTCTATTATTCTTGTGAAAGAGCACTTGAAAGTAAGGTAGATGTTTTATTAGAAAGCAATTTTCGCCAATATGAGGTTAACGAAATTGAAGAATTGGTAAAAAAGTATAATGCAGATTTAATTAGTCTTGTGTTTTATGGTGAACCAAACGAATTATTTAGACGATACAATGAACGAATTAAACAAGGTGATCGACACATCGCTCACCAAAGTGAAGAATTTAATAGTGTTGAAGAATTTAAAGCATTATTAGATAAAATGCATTTAGTCAAATTTCCAGGTCGTGTTATGTATATAGATAACACCGAACTTAAAGTTTTTACTGATAAAAATAGTATTAAGTCAATCGATGACTTTGTCTTTAATAAGGAAGCAAAAAATGGTTAACGAAAAGAAACATAAAAACTATCGTCCACGTCACAAGATGAAACGCCATATACTTGGTAAAGTTTTTTCAAGAACAACTTTAATTCTTGCTCTTTTTCTTCTTCAAATTGCCCTACTTACATTTGTTTTAATTTATTATTCAAAACAGTTTTATACATATTTCTTTATACACCAATTAATTAGTATAGTATTACTTGCTTTTATTCTAGCCCAAGACACCGAACAAACTTATAAGATTGCTTGGATTATTACGATTATGTTTATTCCATTTTTAGGTTCGTTAATATACATATTTGTAAGAATTGATATTGTTCCTCATTTGTTTAAAAAATCATATCGAAAAGAGATTGAAAATAATAAACATTTATTAGATAAAAATTTAAATATCAGTAAAGAATTTAACAAAAAAGACGCCCGTTTTGCAGGTTTAGCCAATTATTTGCAAAATAAAACATATTTTCCAACCTACAAAAACAATGATTTAAAATATTATAAAGTTGGTGACTTGGCACTTGATGATATTTTACAATCGCTAAGTAGTGCTAAAAAGTTTATAACACTAGAATTTTTCATTGTTAAAGATGGCATCTTTTGGCAAGAAGTTTTAAAAATTTTAAAACAGAAAGCTAAAGAAGGTGTTGAAATATATTTTCTCTATGATGGGCTTAATGAAATGTTTAATGTCTCTCGTCGCTTACCAAAAAGATTAAAACAATTTGGCATTAGAGCACGTGTTTTCGCTCCAGCAAAAAGCCCATATCCACATCGGGAAAATTATCGAAATCACCGGAAATCAATTGTAATTGATGGTGAAGTCGCTTTTGTTGGAGGAATTAATTTAGCAGATGAATATATCAACCAAGAAGAACGATTTGGTCATTGGAAAGATGCTGTTTTAAGAGTCAAAGGTGACAGCGTTAATTCAATTACAGTAATGTTTTTTACTATGTGGAATCTAAGAAATAGAAATCCAATAGATCCTAAAACATTTATTGTTGATAATCATAAGTCTTATGAACGAAATAACTTTGTTGTTCCATATGGGGATTCACCATTTTCAAAAGAAACGATTGCATATAATGTCTACTTAGAAATCATTAATAAAGCAACAGATTATGTATATATTTGTTCGCCATATTTAATTTTGACGCGTGAATTTACAAA
>JAAYSA010000059.1 GCA_012518455.1 Erysipelotrichaceae bacterium
AT
This sequence comes from Erysipelotrichaceae bacterium, assembly GCA_012518455.1. Lineage (GTDB taxonomy): Bacteria > Bacillota_I > Bacilli_A > RFN20 > CAG-826 > JAAYSA01. Next base: position 3 of record JAAYSA010000059.1, read on the forward strand.
CGATGTCGACATGCAGTTGGAAGCGATGAAGATTATGTAAGAGAAGCACTAAAGGCAGGTATAAAAGTATTAGGTTTTAGCGATCATATAATGTTTCCTGATTATTCAATGTCATGGCGAGGCGACTATGATGTTTTACCTAGCTATCTTTTTAGCGTTAGGGATTTACAAGAAAAATATAAAGATAAAATTACGATTCATTTAGCTTTTGAATCTGAATATCTTCCTCAGTATGTGTCCTATTACGAAAGACTATTTGATGAAGAGAAAATTGATTATATGATTATTGGTCAACATATTGCCAATGAAAATGGTGAATTAATATTTTATAGACACCTACCTTGTAGTCCTGCTGAGCGTGCTCTTAGATACAAAAACGATATTATCGAAGGGTTTAAAACAGGCTTATTTGCAATAGCAGCACACCCAGATCACTTTATGTCTTTTTATCCTGAATTTGATGAATTAGCCGAGCAAATTAGCCTTGAGATTATTGAAGCTGCTATTAAATACGATGTAATTTTAGAATTAAATATTTCAAAAGTAGATTATATACAGCTTTATGCTTCAGTTAGTCCAGTTTATGGATATCCACATCCTAAATTTTGGGAACTAGTAGGAAAAATGGGGGCTAAAATGAATATAGGTATTGATGCTCATGATCCTATTGCATATCGTTCACCACGGTTAGATGTTGCTTTTGATATGATAGAAAAATACAATTTGATTCACGTTACTCGTATTGAGTTACCATTTAAGAGGAAAAAACATGGGTAGACATTTTGAAGTTCGTGCTCGCTCTATGGCATCAACTGCTGCAAAGAAAAGTGCCTTATATGCTAGAGCATCTAAAGAAATCTATTTAGCAGCAAAAGGTGGGGTTCCTGATCCAAAAAGCAATTTAAACTTAAGAAGTGCTATTGATAAGTTTAAAAGTATGGGAGTTACAAGAGAGGTAATTGACCGTGCTATTAAAAAGGCTACAGGCACTGAAAGTGTTGCCTATATTCCAGGTCGATATGAATTAATTGGTCCTGGTAATAGTTTTATTGTAGTTGATACCCTTACAGATAATGTAAATCGTGCTATTAGTGATATAAAAGCCGCTATTAAGAAAGTTGATGCAAGTTTTGCCTCAGTAGCATATAACTTCCAAGAAACGGGCGTTTTCGTTTTTGCTTCTAATGGATTAACACAAGAATCTATTGAAGAAACACTAATTTTAAATGATATTGATGTTTGGGAAATTAGTCTTGAAGATAATGAATTTCAAGTTACTGTAAATCCACTTGCTTATGGCGTTACCCGTGACACATTGTATGAACTTGGAGTGGAGGAATTTAAAATTAATGAAATTCGTCTTATTCCATTAAGTACTATTACGTTAAACGAGGAAAATCTAGTGGAATTTCAACGCTTATTAGATCTTCTTGATGATGTAGAAGATGTTCAAGATGTCTATTATAATGTCGAATTAGACTAAAAATAGCTTTACTTTATTAGAAATGGCCCTTTTTAGACAAAAGGCCATTTTTTATAATTGACAGCAAAAATCTAATAATGTATATTATTAAACGGTTGTATTCCAAACCATGTCGTCCCGGTAAGACGGAATATGAAGGAGGAAATTATGCAACGTCAAACAACACAAGTAAAAAAAGGCGAAACAGTCCGTAAATGGTATGTCGTAGATGCAACAGACTTACCACTTGGTCGCTTAGCAAGCGAAGTTGCTGTAACGCTACAAGGCAAAAACAAAGCTAACTACACTCCACATGTAGACTGCGGTGATTTTGTAATTATTATTAATGCTGAGAAAGTTGCCCTCACTGGCAACAAAAAAGAAACAAAAAAATACTACAATACAAGTGGTCGTCAAGGTGGACTTCGTGTTCGTACTGCAGGCGAAATGATTGACAGATATCCAGTTGAAATGGTCGAAAGAGCAGTCTGGGGAATGTTACCCAAAGGACGCTTGGGCCGTGCTATTTTTAAGAAATTATTTGTCTATGAAGGTCCTGAACATAAACATGCAGCCCAACAACCAGAAGAACTACCACTTCGTTATATCGGAGGTAACAAATAATGGCTAAAAAAGAAACATTTTATGGAACTGGTCGTCGTAAAAGTTCAATTGCACGTGTTTTCCTAACAAAAGGAAAAGGTAATATTGTTGTTAACGATCGCCAAGTTGATGAATATATGCCATATGCCACATTAGTCATGGATTTAAAACAACCATTAGAATTATTAGGTGTTGCTGATAAATATGATGTGATGTGTACAGTCAAAGGTGGCGGATTTACAGGCCAAGCTGGTGCAATTCGTCTTGGTATCGCTCGTGCACTTTTAGAAGCTGGTGAAGATCGCTCAACCTTAAAAAAGGCTGGAATGTTATCTCGTGATGCTCGTGCTAAAGAACGTAAAAAATATGGTCTTAAAGCTGCTAGAAGAGCACCACAATTCTCAAAACGTTAATCGTTTTATCAAAATCAAAATGGTCGAGGCAATCTCGACCATTTTCTTTTAAATTAATTTGAAGGTAAATGCAATTTTTACTTTACTAAGTAAAAGTTTAAATATTATTTGCTTTTTGCAAGTGTGTAATGTATGATATTTAAGCGTCAAGCGTTACGGGCCTTTAGCTCAGTTGGTTAGAGCGCACCCCTGATAAGGGTGAGGTCGATAGTTCGAGTCTATTAAGGCCCACCATCATTGACGCTTAACGCCTAG
>JAAYSA010000060.1 GCA_012518455.1 Erysipelotrichaceae bacterium
AATCTTGCTATAATACACATTGAAATGCGAGGTATTTATGGAAAATAACAAATTCGCCTTAACTGAACAAGGATATAAAATTTATAAAGATGAACTACAACACTTAATTACGGAAGTTCGTCCGCAAGTCCTAGAAGACATTGCCACAGCTCGTGCTTTTGGTGACTTAAGCGAAAACGCTGATTATGATGCAGCCCGTAACAAACAAAGTGAAGTTGAAAGTAGAATCGCTCAACTTGAACACATTTTAAATAACTGCTTTATTGAAGAGCTAGCGACAACAGCAGATGTCGTTTCGCTTGGTAACTTCGTTCAACTTCTTCGTGTTGAAGATCAAGTTAAAGTTACTTATCGAATTCTTGGTTCAGCGGAAGCTCGTCCCCTAGAAAATATTATTAGCAATAAATCCCCACTTGCTTTAGCAATTCTAGGCAAAAAAGTTGGTGATGTTGCTACAGTACGTGCTCCAAAGCCATATAACGTTGAAATTCTTCATATTTCTACTGAAGAAATTCGCTAAAAACTTACGATATCTTTAAAAAAAGCGTTCTTAGAACGCTTTTTTTTGTATATAAGTACAATTTGTCTAAATAAAGCCTATTTATTATTAGGAGGACAAATTATGTATAAAGCTATTATTGCTATTGTAATTGCAACAATTGTCGTTATATTTGCATTTACCCAAATCGATCCAAAAATCCCTAATGATTCACAAATTAGTGTTGTTGAAGGGGATTATAATTCCATCACTGTCAGTGGAGAGGTAAATAAACCAGGCACCTATGTTATGAAAGAAGGAGATACTATCGATGATTTAATCATGGAAGCAGGTGGTCCTACAAGTAATGCTGATGCTAGAGCATACTTTGAAAATACACTTCTAGTCGCTGGAGTTTCTTATTACATAGCTCCAATTAAAGATTTAGATGATATCTGCGGAGAAGTAGAGTATGAAAAAGTAAATGTTAATACTGATGATCGCGATACGCTTATGAAGGTAAACGGAATTGGTACAGCTGTTGCAAGTGCGATTATTTCTTATCGCGAGGCAAATGGAAGTTTTACTTACTTAGAAGAGTTAATGAAAGTAAGCGGAATTGGAAATGCAACATTTGAAAAGATAAAGAACTACATCATTCTTAGATGAGTCCTTTAATTATTTTTTTAATAGTATGCTTAAGCATGGCGCTTCTTTATGTGCCTAGCTTAAGCATACTAATCATCATAATTTATGCGTTTTTGTTAATAAGAAAAAAGTATGACCTTTTAATTAAAGTCATTCTTTTTACGCTTCTAGCGTTTCTTTTTGCTTATATAAAGTATTTACTCTCATTTACTCAATTAGATACGCCACTAAGAGGACTTGTAATAATAAGCAAAAAGAATTATGCGATTATATGGTCCAAATTTCGTTTATTCTATCTTGATGTTAAAAATAATGACTTAGGAGTAGGTGATATTTTACATGTTAAAGGAGTAGTCAGTAGAGCTCATTTTCAAACATACGAAGGCGATTTTAATTTTACCAATTATCTAGCCTCTCTTGGCGTTCGTCAGATGATAAATAAAGCTTACTACACGAAGATATTTTCTAATCCTCTTAATAGCTTAATTAAGGTAAAATTTGATGAATCAATTTATAACGATAATGCTTTAACATTGATAAAAATGTTTTTCTTTAATGAACGAAATTATAATCATGAACTTTATAAAAATGCAGTGAGTATACAAGTAATTTTTCTTTTTGCAACTAGCGGAGT
>JAAYSA010000011.1 GCA_012518455.1 Erysipelotrichaceae bacterium
CCGACGCGTTCTTCATATGCTACCGTAACTTCAGTAATACGGGCATCGTATTCTTTAAGTTTCTTCTCAATCAAGAAAAGATTCTTGATTTTTTCTTCTTCGCCTATTTCTTGAATTGCAGGATTAAGCATATTCTTTCTTTTATATTTAGGGCTGCCTTTAAAAATAATGGCTAAATCATCAGATTCGCTGACAGTAGCACCATCTTTAATTTGTTTAACAAGAAAGGAAGGTGTATCTTTGTCATCTTTTTTACTTGATGCAAAACCCATTTGACCATTAAAAATTCCACGAGCTTTGATGCGATGACTTACAGCAATTGAGTAATTTTCAAGTTCTCCACGGAATGTGCCAATACTTAAACTACTATTTTTAGTAACTACAACTTCGCTCTCAATGATTCCTTGTTCAGCTGCAAGAGCAAAAAACTTTTTTACGTTCATTCTAATTTTCCTCCTTGTCCACCGACGAGAATTTCGCTAACTCTAATTGTTGGTTGTCCAACATTAACAGGAACATTACCGCTCATTGAGCCACACATTCCCGCTGCATGTTTTAAATCATTAGCAACCATATCAATGTTTAGTAAAATTTCTGCGCCTGTTCCGATTAAGGTAGCACCTTTTACTAATTCCGCAATTTTTCCATCACGAATAATATATGCTTCATCACATGCGAAGTTAAATTCGCCAGTAGCAGGGTTAACAGAACCTCCACCCATTGATTTAGCATAAAGACCTAGCTTGACAGAAGCAATAATTTCTTCAGGTGTATATTTTCCTGGAGCAATATAAGTATTACTCATGCGGCTTGTTGGTTCAAATTCGTAACTTTGCCGTCTCGATGCGCCGTTTTGTTCCATGTTCATTCTGCGACCACCAAATTGGTCAATAAGATAATTTTTCAAGATGCCGTTTTTAATTAAAACATTCTTTTTAGTTTTAAAGCCTTCATCATCAACTGCATTTGAACCCCATTCATTAGCAAGAGTTCCATCATCAATTGCAGTAACGGCTTTATTTGCAATTTGCTCACCTAATTTGTTACTAAAGACAGATAAGTTTTTACTAACAGAAGTGGCTTCAAGAGAGTGACCACACGCTTCGTGGAATATAACACCACCAAAACCATTTCCGATAACAACAGGCATTTTCCCGCTTGGGCATGGGGCAGCATCTAGTTTTCTAACAGCAAGTTCAGCAACTTTTATTGCTTCAGCTTTTAGATCAAGTGTTTTTAAAAATTCAAAACCTTGATAGCTACCTGGAGCATAATAGCTTGTTTCAAATGCATTAGGTGCCATTGCGATGGCAAATAACATTGTTCTAATACGTTGTTGAGTATCTTCAATTTGTTTTCCTTCACTATTAAAAATGGCGATTTTACGAACTTCGCGTGTTATACCAGCTTGTGTACGAACAATTTGAGGACTATAATCACGCATTGCTTGATCGGCCTCTTTTAGAGGATTAACAACATCTTCAATTGGCACTTCATATAAGTTTTGTTCAATTTTGTGTTTGTTATTAACTCTTACTTTTTTAATTTTTTCGACTTCAAGTAGACGCTCACCTTTAAATGAAACGGATAGAGAACGAGCAAGTTCAGTTAGTCCTTTTTTCGTTACATTATTGGTGTGACCATAAACGCTTTGAAGTCCTTTTAGAATCCTAATTCCCGCACCAAAGTTTAAATTGCTTGCAACTGGTTGAGTTTTACCTGATTCAACAATAACAGCAGAAGACAGCGTTTCTTCAAGAAAAATTTCAGCAAAATCTCCACCAGTTTCTAACGCAA
>JAAYSA010000061.1 GCA_012518455.1 Erysipelotrichaceae bacterium
GCCCTAAAACGCGCAGAAAAGGCATCAATTTCAAACTTCGCTAATAAACTAAAGGAGATAATAGAAACACTTTTAAATAAAAGAAAGCAGGTGGGAAGATGATTGATATTAATTTAATTAGAAATGAACCAGAAAAAGTTAAAGCAGCTTTATTAAAAAAAGGATGGGAAGTAGATTTTACATCACTTTTAGCTCTTGATAAAAAAAGACGTGAATTACGACAAGAAGTTGAAGAAAGCAAAGCTAAACAAAATGAACTTAGCGCAAGTGTAGCTAAAGTTAAAAAGGAAGGCGGAGATGTGGAAAGCATATTTGCCTGCGTGAAACAAATTAAGTTTGAAAATGCTGAAAAAGAAGAACTTCTAAAGAAATTAGATCAAGAAATCCAAGTCGTTTTAGATGAATTACCAAATATGCCAGATGATGACTTAAAAGCGGGTGGTAAGGAAAATAATGAAGTAATTAAAACATACTTTAAAAAACCAACATTTAGTTTTAGGATAAAAGATCATGTGGAACTATGCGAAAGTTTAGGTTTAATTGATTATAAAAGAGCTGCTAAAATTTCTGGATCAGGAACATGGATATACACAAATTTAGGCGCTCGGTTGGAATGGGCTCTTTTAAATTATTTTATTGATGAACATTTAAAAGATAATTATGAAATGGCTTTACCTCCACATCTATTAAATGAGGCTTCTGGATATACTGCTGGACAATTTCCTAAATTTAAAAGCGATGTGTTTTGGCTAAAAGACATGGAACCTGCAAGGTTTTTATTACCAACGGCAGAAACAGCCTTAGTGAACCTTCATCGTAATGAGATATTAACATTAAACGAATTACCAAAAAAATATTTCGCTTATACACCTTGTTATCGAAGTGAAGCTGGTTCTTATCGAACTGAAGAAAGAGGGATGATTCGAGGCTATCAATTTAATAAGGTTGAAATTGTTCAATATGCCACTAAAGAAGGAAGTGACAAAGCTTTTGAAGAATTAGTAAACAAAGCAATAACACTTGTTGAAAAATTAGGCCTTCATTTTGTGGTTTCAAAATTAGCTGCAGGTGATTGTTCACATTCTATGGCTAGAACTTATGATATAGAAGTTTATATTCCAAGTATGGGGATATATAAGGAAGTTTCCAGCGCATCAAACGCAAGATGTTATCAAGCTAGACGTGGAATGATCAGATATCGCGATAAAAACGGACAAATTGAATATTGTCACACATTAAACGCATCAGGGCTTGCTACTTCGCGATTATTTCCCGCGATTCTTGAACAAAATCAACAAGAAGACGGCTCTGTAATTATTCCCGAAGTTCTTCGTCCATATTTAGGTGGGCTAAGTATACTTAAACCAAAAAAGTAAGATTGGCAATTTAACAATATTCTTATATAATATGAGTGCCATCGCGATGGGAATATTCCGAACCAGGTCAGGACGGGAACGCAGCAGCCTTAAGGTTGATCTCATGTGCGATGGTTTTAATTAATATGATGAAAATACACGAAAAATACATGAAAGAGGCCATAAATGAAGCGTTTAAGGCTTTAAAAAAAGATGAAGTTCCTGTAGGAGCAGTTATTGTTTTAGACGGAAAAATAATTGCAAGAGGCCACAACAACAAAGAAAAAACAAATAATCCAACAGGACATGCGGAAATTAACGCCTTAAAAAAAGCAACAAGAAAATTAAATTCATGGCGATTAGAAAACGCAATTCTTTATGTAACAATTGAACCATGCGCAATGTGTGCTGGTACAATTAGTCAAGCTAGAATAAAGAAGGTAGTTTATGGTGCAAATGACAAAAAAGGTGGGGCTATTGAAAGTAACATTGAATTATACAAAAAACCAGGTTTGAATCATTATCCAGAAGTTGAAAGCGGAGTACTTGCTAAAGAATGTGGAAAAATAATCTCGGACTATTTTCGTAAAAAAAGAGATAAAACAAAAGGCAACATAACTACGAAAATGTAAGCACATACATAATTCAAAAAATACTATTTAGTTGACAAATCTAATACTAATAAATAATATTAATTTATTAATATTTTTAAAAGGAGGAAAAAAACATGAAAAAGATGACAGTTTCATTGGTAGCACTAATGTCCCTAGCAGCTTTAGCGGGTTGTACAAAAAAACCAGCTCCATCA
>JAAYSA010000012.1 GCA_012518455.1 Erysipelotrichaceae bacterium
ATCATCAAGAGCACCTTGAATATTAGCGCGTTTAGTTGCGTCTTCACTTAATACTTTATCGCTAATTGCTACTCCTAATTAAGAGTCATTAACTTCAAGCTATTTTGGTATGACTGGACGAGGTACGCTCGTGCTAAGTTGATCAAGAATTACGGCTTTTCGTGCACGTGATTCTTCTCTTACTACTGGAATTGAATCAACACTAGCATATTCTTCAATCGCAGGGAAGTTACCAGTAAAACTAGCAATTCGATTGATGTTTTCTTTTCTTAACAAGAATTCAATTAGTTTAATACAGTTTTTCTTGTTTGGACTATGATCAAAAACAACTAAATTTTCGCCACCCATATTTGAATAGGATGTTTGGCCTGCTACACTAGGGGGAATTTTAGCGATTCCATAATTTAATGTAGGAAAGTTAGTATCTAGAGCATCAATATCATTTGATGATCCTAATTTATATGCAATTTGTCCACGGCCAAAAGCATTGTTTGAACTGCGGTTTTGTGATGCTTGTCGTTTATCAAAAGTATATAAATCTTGAATCATCTTAGCGGCTGCAACACCTTTTGCATCGTTAAATGCAACTGCAGTACCGGCATCGTTTAAAAGTTTTCCGCCATTATTAGCAAGAAAATCTTGATAATACCAACCAGCATAACCACCTGTTCCTATTCCATCAAAAAGTGAGTGCTGACTATTTTCAATTGGTGTATTAAGCCATTCATCCCAACTTTTTGGTGCTTCTTCTCCAACTATATTTTTATTATAGAAAAGAACTGATGTCGTCATATTTAGCGGCACACCGTATTGTTTTCCTTTATAAATACTGGTTGCAAGACCAGATTGGAAGAATTTAGAATTATCAATAACTTCGCTTTCTGCAATATAGTCATCAAGACAAGCAAGAGTACCATCATTAGCAAAGTCGCTAATTTTAGGTTAATCTAGATAGGCCATGTCTGGTTTACTGCGACTTGAAAGAGCACTATTAATTGCTTAGTTGTAACTGTCTTTTACAATCATCAAAAGTTGAACACTAATACCCGTTTCTTCTTTAAACTCAGTCATTAGGTTTTTATAGGCTGTTTGGTCCTCTGGTTTTGATGGCTGATAGACCCAAAATCTAATAGTCCCGTCTCCTCCACCATCACCGTTTTTGCTACAACCGGTTGTAAGAGTAAATGTTAAAGCTAAAAAAGCTCCAAATGCTAAATACTTAAAACGATTTCTTTTCATGGTTATCCCCCTGTGTCTTAAATGTTATCGTTATCATTTTAAAATATATTACTTAAAACTTTTAGTAATATAGTAAAAAATCTAGAAAGTATCCCGAACGACTAATCTAGGTTGAATAAGAATATATTCGTATGGTCCTTCGTTTTTTCTTTTAATTAATTCGATAATATGAGAAGCAAGCTCACGACCTGCTTCATAAAGTGGCTGACGAACAGTAGTCAAGTGTGGATAAGCCACCTCATCGGTTCCAAGTCCATCAAAACCAGTAACAACAACATCTTTTGGAACTTTTAGACCATGATGTTTTAATGCTCTCATAACACCAATTGCTATATCATCACTAGCACAGATAAATGCTTGCGGTTCTCTTGTTTCAATTAAAAGTTCATTTGTTATATGGTATGCATCATCATCATTATTAGCAACTTTTAAATTTTTAGCTTTAGCATCGGGTCTAAACTCTTTTACAGCGTCTATAAACCCTTTCTCGCGATCATATACAAAGCGTTGGTCTTGATTGATACCAACGTAAACAATATTAGAAAAACCCCTTTCTAAAACGCGGCGTGTAATTTTATAAAGACCCGCATAGTTATCAATGTCTATAGACATTACATCTTTTGCATAGCCGAAAACACAAACAGGCTTGTTTTTAGCTAATTTAGCAACTTCAATTTCTTGCTCTGGCGATAATCCCATGAAAATACACCCATCGCAATCCTCATTGTTATACCAAGTTCTTTTAATTAGTAAAGAATATCCTTGTTCACCAAGATATTCAGCAATTCCAGAAACAACATTCATAAAAAAGAGGTCATTTGGTTTTAGACCACTTGGTATATATACAAAAATAATATTTGTTCTTCTTTGAACTAATGCTCGTGCTAGAACATTAGGTCTAAAATTAACGCGTTCAATTTCAGCTTGGATGATTTCACGCGTTTCTGGTCTTACTTTTTCAGGATCATTGATGACGCGAGAAACAGTAATTGTAGAAAATCCCGTAGCACGGGCAATATCTTTTAGTGTTGCCATGATTAAATGTTAGCATCTTTATATTTTACTGTCAAAACAGTAAATATATCGCAGATATTTAGTTTTGCCTCATATAGAAAGACTCTTTTTACTTCGTTATTGTGTTTTTTTAGTATAATAGAAACGAAAAGGAACTGAATGAATGAAAAAGAATGCAAAAACAATATCTCGAAACATGGTTCATCGTCTCCCACTTTATTTAAGTGTTGCAAGACAACTGCTCAGCGAAGGTGAAGATTATGTTAATGCACCGCAAATTGCAGAAATTATTAACATCAATCCAGAAACCGTCAAAAAAGATCTCTCCTTAATTTGTAAAACGCCTGGTAATCCTCGTTTAGGTCGTAAAGCAGAAACTTTAATCCAAGAAATTATTGATTTTGGTGTTTATACACAAACAAGTAATGCTGTCATTATTGGAACCGGAAAATTGGGTCTTGCCCTATTTTCTTATACTGGCTTTAAAGAATGGGGGCTCAATTTTGTAGCAGGTTTTGATGTTAACCCAAATATTATTGGCAAAGAAGTTAATGGCAGTTATATTTACGACATTAAAATGCTTAAAAGTGTTATCGAAATCACTGATGCTGAACTTGCAGTTATAACGGTTCCATCTGAGGCTGCTCAAGAAGTCGTTAATCTAGCAATTGATGCAGGTATTAGAGCAATTTGGAACTTTGCGAGTACACATGTTCAAGTTCCTTCTAATATTATTTTACATAATGAAAATATGGCAAGTTCACTTGCTCTTCTTAATTACAATTTAAGACTAAAATATAAAAAAGG
>JAAYSA010000013.1 GCA_012518455.1 Erysipelotrichaceae bacterium
ACTAAAAAATCACGAGCTCCGCCTGGTGTTGATTTAGTTAAAATTGGTGTTTCAATTTCTAAAAAGTCAAGATTATCTAAATATTCTCTCGTAGCTTTAGTAATTGCTGCTCTTGTACGCATATGTTTTTGCATATTAGGCCGTCTTAAGTCTAAATAACGATATTTTAAGCGGACTTCTTCAAGAGCATCGGTAGTTTCTGCAATGATTAGAGGTGGAGTTTTAGCCCTACTTAAAACTACTACTTTTTCACCTTTAATTTCTACTTCTCCAGTAGCAAGCAAGGGGTTAGCTACATCTTTTTTAGTAACAACACCTTCAACCTGAATTACATATTCGTTACGAATATCAGGTACTTCAATTTCTTCACTTGCTATGATAACTTGGATAATACCAGTTTTATCACGTAAATCGATAAAAACTAACGAACCTAAGTTCCTTTTTTTACTTACCCATCCGACAACTTTAACATGTTTTCCAACATCTTTAACGCGGAGAGTACCATTATATATTGAGCGATATTCCATTAGTTTAACTCCGTTTCTTCTTCACTTTTTGCTTTTTCATATTGAGCATTAAAAATATTATCAACAGTCATAAAAACTTCATTTACCGGTACTTCAATTTGTTCTTCAGTTTCAAGATTTTTAATACCCACGACTCCTTTACTCATTTCATTTTCGCCAAGAATTACTGCGACCAGTGCATTATCTTTGGCAGCTTTTTTAAATAGTCGTTTAAATGATTTATCTTCATAATTAATATCAGTCCTATAACCACCACTTCTAAAAACATTAGCAATTAAAAAGGCAAAGTCACGTGCCTTTTCGCCACTTGTGATAATAGAAATGTCGATTTTATATGGATTATCTTGGATAAGTTGCTCATCTTTTAAGACATTGAAAATGCGGTCAATACCTAAAGCAAAGCCAACTCCTTCAAGCTCAGGTCCATCAAGTTCTTTAACGAGCCTGTCATAGTGACCACCTCCGCCTAAAGCTCCATAATCTAGGCCAGATTTAGATTCGTAAGCATATTCAAAAATGGTTCCGCTGTAATAATCTAATCCTCGAACGAGTTGTTCTTCAATTACAAAAGGTATTTCGTGTTGTTTAAGTAATTCAAGCACTTTTTCAAAGTGACCTTTAGCATGTTCACTTAAATATTCACTTATACTAGGTGCTTTTTTAGCGATTTCTTGATCGCTTGGTACTTTACAGTCTAAAATTCTAAGTGGATTTGTTTCGTAGCGATTTTTACAATCTGAACACATATTTTTTAGATGTGAAGCAAAGTATTCTTTTAAGGCAACACGGTACTTTTCTCTTGTTTCATTATCACCTAAATTGTTGATTTTAAGTGTTAATTTATCAAATCCCATTGCTTGAAGTAGTTTATATCCTAAGATAATAACTTCAACATCTTCATAGGGAGTTGTTACACCAATTGCTTCAACGCCAAATTGATTAAATTGGCGATAGCGGCCAAGTTGAGGTCTTTCATATCTAAACATTGGCCCTAAATAGCTTATTTTAAGTGGTAAATCGTGTGTTGCATAGAGTTTATTGCTTATAACACTACGAACAATACCTGCTGTTCCTTCTGGTCTTAGGGTCATTGAACGCTTACCCTTGTCGATAAATGTGTACATTTCTTTTGTTACGATATCGGTTGTATCACCAACACCTCTAGCAAATAATTCAGTAGATTCAAAAATTGGTGTTCGTAAGGGACGAAAACCATAACAAGTTGCAAAAGCACCACATAGCATCTCTATTTCTTCAAATAGACGAGCTTCATCAAATATAATGTCATGTGTTCCTTTTGGGCTATTAATCATCTTTTTCCTCCTTGATTTAAAGTAGTTTTTAAGGACGACGTTAGCCGCGGTACCACCTTAATTCGTAATTTATACGCACTTTATAACTTTTTCGCAGTTAACGATTAATAATGCCTCCCTAGTGTCTAAAATAATTTACGACTTAAGTCTTTTCATCAACCAGACCCTTTCTAAAAAGTAAGTAAATGATTTCTAGTTCCTAGGCTAATATGATTATAGACTTTTACGTCTATAATAGCAATTATGAGGAGCGAAACTTTTTTCAATTTTATAAATTAAAAAAAGTAGCCTTATTTTTAAACTACTTTTTTTACTATAAATCAACTTAATAACTACTAATTAATTACTTTATCGCTAAATTTAATTTAAAACGCGTGAAATGTTATAAACGGACTTAACATTTAGAATTACGGCGAAGATATTGTTTAACTGTTCTAAGTTGGTAACTAAAATTGTTGCATTAATTGTAGTAGTTCTTGTCGTAGGATGATAGTTAGCCTTAATTGAAGATAATGATATCTTATGTTGGAAGAAACTATTCATAATATCGACTAGTAATTGATCGCGGTCTGTAGCTTTTATTTGAATATCAACTGGATAAATATTATCGGGAGCATAAGGATTCCAAGTCACTTCTGTTAATCGTGCTTTACTTTCTTTAATATTAGGACAATCAACGCGATGAACTGTTATTCCTTTACCTCGTGTAATATAGCCAACTATTTCATCACCTGGAATAGGTGTACAGCAATTACCAAGAGTAACCGCAACACTACCTGCACCAGCGACTAAGACAGGATTCTTATTATCACTTGTTAAACGATCTTTATCTTTTAAAAGCCGTGTACGATCGACTTTTCGCTCAATTTTTAAGAAATCACATATTTGACCAGCATTAACATTTTTATTACATACTAAAATAAGTAGGTCATCAAAGGAATCGACATTAAAATGTTTTAATACTGCAGGAGTATTAACTTTTTCAATCATTTCCTGTTCATTAAAACCACGTTCTTTAAAACCATCAACTAATGATTGATGACCTTTAGCAATCTTATTATCACGCATAAGTTCAGCGTTTTTTCGTTGTAGGAATTTACGAATGTTTGATTTAGCACTATTTGTAACTACAAGATTAAGCCAACCTTCATTAGGACCTAATGAGTTCTTACTAGTTCTAATTTCAACAATATCACCAGTTTTAAGCTGTGTTGAAAGGGGAACTAAATTATTATTAACTAATGCACCTACACAGGAATCACCTACACCTGTGTGGATTTTATAGGCAAAATCTAGGGGTGTAGCACCTTGAGGTAATTCGATTACTTTTCCCTTAGGAGTAAAGCAATAAACTGATGTTTCAAAAATTTCTTTAGTTAAGGTATCAACATATTCTTTTGCATCCCCACTTAAATCGCGAGAAACACCAACGAAATCGCGGAACCAATGAAGTTTCTCTTCAATTTCAAGTTGTTCTCTTTCTGGATTGTAATTAGTACCTTCTTTATAGGCCCAGTGAGCCGCAACCCCTCCTTCAGCGATTTTATCCATTTCTTCTGTTCTTATTTGAACTTCAAGGGAATCGCCAGAGCCTGAAAAGATTGTTGTATGTAAACTTTGATACATGTTTGATTTAGGAACAGCGATATAATCTTTAAAGCGCCCTGGAACGGGTCTATAAGTCGCATGAATTATACCTAGTATTTCATAACAATTTAATTCAGTTTTTGTAATAATTCGAAGGGCCATAATATCGTAGATATGGTCAAATTCGTAATTCTTTTGTTGCATTTTCTTATAAATTGAGAAAATTGATTTAACGCGAAATTTCATATCAAAAGGAATATTATTTTGGAAAATAATATCCGCAATTCGCTTTGTTACATCCATTAATGATTTTTGTAGATTGCCAGATCTTGTTTGAAGTAATTCAATTATTTCACGATAACCATCAGGATCAATGTATTTTAAGGCGAGATCTTCCATCTCGCTTTTAATGCTATTCATCCCTAAGCGAGATGCAATTGGTGCAAAAACTTCCATTGTCTCTTTTGCTATAACGAGTTGACGTTCAGCAGATAAATAATCAAGTGTTCGCATATTATGGAGACGGTCGGCAAGTTTAATAATAATTACGCGAATGTCTTTAGCCATTCCAAGGAAAATTTTGCGGTGATCTTCATAAACAAAGTCACTATCATCGATTCTACGGCTTAATTTTAAGCGTTGAATCTTTGTTAGTGAATCAACAATTGTCGCAACATCATCACCCCAGTGAGCTTTAATTTCGCTTATCTTAACATCGGTATCTTCGACAACATCATGAACAAGAGCAGCAATAATTGTACTAGGACCAGCTTGAAGTTCACTTACAATATAGGCAACCTCAATAAGATGATAAATATAATCTTCGCCTGATTTTCGTTTTTGCCCTCCGTGATGAAGCTTAGCAAACTCATATGCTTCTTCAATTCTTTTGCGATCTTCCTTATTTTTAATATATTGAAAAAATACTTCTTGAAGATCTTCAAAAGAGTGAAGGACAACTGGTGATTTACTTTGTTTTGTTTCGCTAGTTTTACTCATTATAAATACCTATTTTAAGTATATCAAATTATACATAATTTGTATAAAAAAAGAGCCTTTCAATGAGAAAGGCTCTCGTTTTAAAAGTTAATAATTATTAGTATAATACAATAACTATTTTAAGTATATAGTTAGAAAAGGTAGAATCTACTTTATCAATTTTAACGAAACGAACATTATCAGTTTCAGCATATTCAGTAGTCATTGCTGAGTGAGGATCATCATATTTAACTCCATCACCTATTTGTTGTGTTCCTTGTTCATAAGCAGTTGTATTACCAGCTGAAATGTCCATTTGATTTTGGTAACGATCACCGGCCCAATATAATTCAACACGTTTTACCGCGCTTGGTAATTCAGTTGTATTTGCAAGTGATCCACTTACTCCTTCTTTAGTACGACATTGAATTTCGCCATTATCACTTAGATAAAGTTGTACATATGACCATGAAACTGTTCCAATTTCTGCTGTGCCATCTTTATAACTAGCTACTAAGCCAAGTAATTCCGCAGTTACTTCGTGTTTTGCTTCAACTGGAGCAACGACATTAACTGGAATTGTGTCTTCAAATCCGCCACCAGCAACGGTAATGTTAGCAGTACCAACTGCAACACCACTTACTAAACCAGTAGCATTAACAGTTGCAACTTCTGTAGCATCTGAAGTATATGTTAATTCATCTGGTAAGTTAGCAGTAGCTGGAACTGGTGTAACTGTAAGTTGTTTAGTTCCACCGACTTCTACATCTCCATCAATTGAAGTTCTAATCCTGTTAGATTTGGAACTTCACCAGGAGTAACGGTAATTGCATCACTATGATGAACTACAAGTTGAGGATCATCATCAAACCAACCTAAAACAGTTGGATGCTTAAAGTCTACAGTATCGACTGTTTTTAAGCCGTTAAGTTTAGCATTAATTGCTGCTAGATCAGCAATATC
>JAAYSA010000014.1 GCA_012518455.1 Erysipelotrichaceae bacterium
TACGATTCAGTTGCTCTACCAATTGAGCTAAGTCGGCAGCGATAATAATATATCAAATTAATATGGATATTAAAAGTGTTTTATTTATAAAATGGAACCACACGTTTAGTTTGATACTTTGAATACCTTAATAATTAACGAGTGAATACCTCTTATGTATCCTTAACGAGTAAAATTGTGTAATTATGCATTTTTCAACCTAAATCTAAAAATCAAATGTCCCAAATATTAAAATATGACGATATTAAGCCAATTATCGTGTTTTAGCCAAGAAAAAAAGGTTTGAAATTGTATCAAACCTTACGTTTCAATATGGATAGGGGTTACTCATTTGTTCAACCACGAAGGTTGGATTAATAAACTTAGGCAAATTATTGTATAAAACTGGCGTTCCAATAATAGTAACGACATTCCCGATTTGAATATCTTGACGACTACTTTGATAGATATGGATTCCGCTTGTTTGATGATATTGGTCACTGGATTGAACGTAAAAATTGAAATTTCCATTTTAATTCGAAAAAGTGTTCGTGACCGTACCCCAGGTCTTGTATGTGCCTATCGCGGTCCCTGCAATTAAATCCTGATTGATTTCATAGATTGATGAATAGTCATTACTTTCCGCAAAATAGTCCGCGCAGTCTAAGGGATTATTCGCCCGTGTATTAAAGATATCATCTTTTGCATGATTAAATAAAAAACCGCCAATCAAGAAAAGATTAAGTGAGGCAAAGATTAGTAGTTTTTTTATTTGTCTTTTATCCATAGTAAACTCCCTAGCATTTGTGAAGCATTATAATATGATTTTTACGCTCAACCTACAAAAAAATGCGTAATCACGATTTTAGTGGTCACGCATTGTTGATAAAAGGGGTTAAATTGTATATAGATGACTAATTTACTTACTCACTATGTTTTCTTTTTCTTTTTCAATGGTTGCCTCGATAAGACGGTCCTTTACTCGTTTTATTTTATATGTCGCTAGATTAATAAAAAGTGTCGGAATGAGTAAGACAATTAAAATTACAGCAAAAGCGAAAAGTGGAGCAAAATCAAGACTACTTGTCACGACCCCCGCAATAAATAAACTAAGCGACGTTAAATAGGCAACTGCTAACATAAGTGAATAAACTATTCCCCACCTCTGAAGATACTTTTTATTTCTTTGATGAAGTAGAATCTCATATTTAAAGCGTTCCGGTTCTTGTTCTAATTTTGTGTATTGATCCTTTAAGATAATTTTTTGATGACGATTCAATGATATAATTATCCCGCCAACAAGGGGCGATACACATAAGATAAAAATATTAATAATATAGTAATTTGCCGGTTCTTTAAAAAGCATTCCGCCAACGGTAAAAAGAATGACAAATATCATAAAATATTTCATAGTTTTAATCGTCTTTTGTGAGGTAAGATATACTTCGTAATCAAACTTTTGAAAAAGTTCACTATCAGGAAACATATAACGCATTTGAATACGCTGTTCTTCCAACATACTAAATTTATCTTTTTTCATCGCACTACTTCCTTTACTTAAGTATAAAAAATTTAGAAGCTATTAGCAAAGTTTCGCATAAATTAACGTCTTTTACTTTAGTAAAAAGAAATTAGGCAACTTTAGTTAAAAGTTTCTTGTACGTTAAATCAATTAAGATTCCCCCAAGGGGAGCCGTAATTAAAATCGATAATACCGCGACACTTAAAATAAGGGAACCAACCCCTAAACCTGCAGAAAGCGCAATCCCACCAATTGAGGCTTGCACAGTCGCTTTTGGAAGATAGGCCATTGTTGTAAATAACTTTTCTTTTTTGTCTAAATTGGTAAAAAGAGTTGAAATATAAACACCCATCATCCGGAATATTAAGGCACCTACCTATAGAGGAGAAAACAATTGGCAAAATGGTTTGATCATCGAAGTAAAACAAGTTTATTTGAAGCGTCCGTCATCAAGAAGTGTTAAAAATTCCTGATGTGTCTGGGAGCCCCCTTAAGCAAATAACAATAATTAACGAGTGAATACCCCCTATGTATCCTTAACGAGTAAAATTGTGTAATTATGCATTTTTCAACCTAAATCTAAAA
>JAAYSA010000015.1 GCA_012518455.1 Erysipelotrichaceae bacterium
AAGCAAGATAATAAGCAAGATAATAAGCAAGATGTATTGAACGCTTATGCCATATTTGATAAAATATAAGCATGAATAATTACACTCCGCCGTTTGAAATAACGACAGAAATGTTAGCGAAAGTTTCCATTATTATGGAAAAGATAGGTCAAATTACTTCGATTGGTAATCTTGATCGTTTTCCTATACTTAGAAAACAAAATAGAGTTAAATCAATTCATGCTAGTTGTTATATTGAGGCTAACTCGCTATCTATAGATGAAGTTAATGACATTATTAATGGTGTTAATGTCGTTGGGCCCCAAAAAGATATAACTGAAATCAAAAATGCAATAGCAGCATATGAGCAACTTGGTAAATTTGATCCACTATTATTAAAAAACTTAAAATCAATTCATGGGATATTAGGGAAAGATATTATCAAACCAAGTGGTCAATTTAAGCCCAAAGATATTGGTATTATAGATGAGCATGGTAATGTAGTTTTTATCGCCCCACCTGCTAAACAAGTAGATGATTTAATGATTCAACTATTTAAGTGGATAAAAGACAATTACTCAAAAATCCACCCCTTAGTTTTATCTTCGGTTTTTCATTATGAATTTGTATTTATCCATCCATTTGCTGATGGAAATGGAAGAATGGTACGTCTTTGGCAAACTGCATTACTTGGTAAGTGGAGACCTCTATTTTACTATTTGCCAGTTGAAAACTTTATTAAGAATAATCAACAAGCTTATTACAAAGCAATTAGTGATTCTCACTCTAGAGGTGATTCTAATATCTTTATAATTTTCATGTTAGAAATGATAGATAACGCTATTGATGAGTTAATTAAAGAATCAGTGTTAAATAAAGAAGAATCACCTTATATAAAGAGATTATTATCAGTTATGTCAAGTGGGGTTTATTACTCCGCTAATGAGATACTTTCTATGCTAGGTTTAAAAAGCAAAGAGACACTTCGAAAAAACTATTTAAATCCAGCAATTAAAAAAGGCTTAGTAACATTAGAATTTCCAAACAAAAGGACATCTAAAAATCAGCGCTATAAGAAAATTTAGATTGCAAACAAAAAAAGTAAAAAAAGTTGCAAAATATACGATAATCGTATATAGTGTCAATGGTAAATGTAACAATTTACTTACATAGTGAACTCGTAAGAGTGGGTAGCAACCCACTCTTTCTATTAAGAGGAGGCTTTATATGGATGTTCAATTGATTAAAAACGCTCTTGAACCTGTCATTGTAAAAGATGGTTATCTCTTGTCTAGTATTAAAATTGAAAGACAAGGCAAAGATACTTATCTACGAATCGAAATCGATGCTGAAGGTCGTTTTATAAGTCTAGATGAGATTATCTTAATGAGTGAAAAGCTTAGTGTCTTACTAGATTCAATTGTCGAAGATGATACGCCCTATATTCTTGATTGCAGCAGTGCAGGGGCAGAAAAAAAACTTAACATCGATAAACTAGCACCCTATCTTAATCACTATGTACGCGTAACACTAAAAGATCCAAAAAAGGGTGTTAATGCACTAGAAGGATATTTAGAAAATGAATCAATTGACTCGCTTATAATTCGCGTAAACTATAAAGGGCGAATAAAAAGCGAAACAATTCTAAAAACAAACATTAAACAAGTAAACTTAGCAATTAAAGTTTAGAAGGAACAAAATTATGGCAAGAAAGAAAACAAAAGAACCAACCAAACAAGAACTATTTGAACAAATTGTGTTACTTTTTAAAGATGTCGCAGAAAAACGCAATCTTTTAGAAGATGTCGTTATTCAAGCATTCTTGGATGCTGTTAAAAAGACAGTTACCAAATTTTATGGTGGCGATGGCGACACTCCAGTTGATGTTGAAGTTACTCTAAATGAAGAAGAACATGAAATTCGTATTTACTACTTTAAAAACATTGTTTCTAAAGTTGAAGATGATGCTCTTGAGATTTCAGTTGAAGAAGTAGAAAAACTAGAAAATAAAGAAATTATTGATAATCGATTAGTTTTTGAAACGATTTTAGTTGAACAATTAAGCGAAGCACAAATGAAAAATGTCGATAATCAATGGAAAATGATTCTTCGTGATTTAGAAAAAGAAAAATTAATCGCTAAATTTTCAACTAAAATCGGTGAGCTCGTTACTGGACAAATTGAAAATATTTCCAAACGTACTGTAATGGTAAATTTAGGTGATATAAGTGTCCCACTGGATGAAAGACGTCATACGATTAACAATGAAAAATTCGCTGATAAAGAATTAGTTCCCTTTGTTATTTTAGAAGTAGTTGGTACTCCGCGCGGTGCAAATATTATCATATCTCGTACAGATCCTTTATTTGTTCGCCGTTTAATGGAACGAGAAATTACCGAAATCTATGATGGTACTGTTTTAATTCGTAATATCGTTCGTGAACCAGGTGAAAGATGTAAAGTCGCTGTAGAAAGTACTGATATTAATGTTGATCCTGTTGGAGCATGTATTGGTCCAAGTGGATCAAGAATCCAAAAAGTTAGTGCTGAACTTGGTCCTGCAAATCGTAAAGAAAAAATTGATATTATTCCCTTTAATAATAATGCAGGCATTTATATTATGGATGCTTTCTTACCTGCTGAACCAATTGGTATTGAAGTAAACGAAGAAGAGAAAAAAGCTCGTGTTGTTTTCCATATTGATGATAAAGGTAAGGCCTTAGGTCATAAAGGCGGAAATATTCGTATGGCAAGTGCTCTTACTGGTTATGAACTTGAAGTTTTTGAACAAGATGAAGCCAATGAACTAGGTATTGCCTATAAAAACCGTGAAACGCTTGTTTATGAACAAAATCTTCTTGAACAAGAACGTGCTCACTTCCGCTTATTAGAACAACATATTGAACGCGAAACTGCTCGTGAAGAAGAAACTCTTGAAGTTGTAACTGAACCAGGAGTAACTATTACTACTCCTTCTTTTGAAGAATTATTAAAAGAAACAGAAGAAGAAAAAGTTCCAGTTGTAGAAGAAGTTAAGGAAGAACCAGTCAAGGTTAAGAAAGTTAAAACAACAATTAGTCTTGCAGAACTTGAAGCAGAACTTGAAAAAGAAAAAGAAGCCGCTTCTAGGCCTGCTCGTAAAGCACGAAGAAAGCATGAAGAAAAAGTTATCGAAAAAGAAGAAGAAAAGGTTGTCGAACAAGTCGGACCAAAAATGGATATCTATACTGAAGAAGAACTTGCGGAAATTGAAAGAATGGAAGCTGAACTTGCTCACGAAGAACATGAAGATGACTTCTATGATGATATTGATTACGATGAATTCGATGAATACTACGATAACTAAGAGGTAGTTTGACGTGAAAAAGCCAATTATCCGCCTATGTGTCGTAACAAACAAGCAATACGAAAAAAAGGATCTTCTTCGTGTTGTTAGAACTAAAGAAGGAGCAGTCCTTCTTGATACTGGTGGTCGCGTTTATGGGCGTGGAGCCTATATGGTTAAGAGTAAAGAGGCTCTTGAAATTGCAAGAAAGAAAAATAGTCTAGGCAAAGCTCTTGAAGTAGTGATCCCAGAAGAAATTTACGAGGAAATTGCACGATTAATCAATGAATAGTAGACTAATTAGTTTTCTAGAAATCTTAAAAAGAGGACGTCAAATTGCCTTTGGTCTAGATCGACTTAAAGATTTAAAAGCAAAAGACACGGCCTTAATTATTGTTCTTAGCACTGCTAGTGAAAGAACAAAAAAGGAAGCTTGTAACATCGCTAAAAGAAATGATGCTCCCCTATTAAAACTAAATAGTAGTGCACTATTCGAAAATGAAACAACCCATCGATTAAGCGTTATTACCGTGTTAAATAAAAACGCTAATCAAAAAATATTTAGTCTTTTGAAAGAAGGTGATACATATGAGTGAAAAACCCCAAAACTATCCTAAGATACGCATAGCAAACACGGCTAAGCATAAAAAGAGTGACACTAATCCTTTTGTTAAAAATGGAAAACTCTATTTTTATAGTCCGATGAAGTTGCCCGTTCTTGCAAAACTTTTAAAAGTTAACGAAACAGAAATCATTAAAAAGTTATTTCTTAAAGGCAAGATTGTAACGATTAATAATGATTTAACAAACGAACTAATTGCAGAAGTTTGTTTTGATTTTGACTTTGATTTCGAATTACTTGAAATTGAAGAAGATGATGATGATCTTTTTAACTTTAGTGCAATTAAAGATGATCCAAAAGATCTTGTACCCCGTTCTCCAGTTGTAACGATTATGGGTCATGTTGATCATGGTAAAACTACTTTAATTGATGCAATTAGAAAAAGTAATATTACTGCAACAGAAGCAGGATTTATTACCCAAGCCATTGGTGCTTATCAGCGTGATGTAAATGGCTATAAAATTACATTTATTGATACACCTGGCCACGAAGCATTTACAGCGATGCGTAGCCGTGGTGCTAAAGTTACTGATATTGTTATTTTAGTTGTAGCAGCTGATGATGGCGTTATGCCTCAAACTAAAGAAGCAATCGACCACGCACGAGCAGCTAAGGTCCCAATTATCGTTGCTGTTAATAAAATTGATAAAGTCGGTGTAAATCCTGACAAAGTCAAAAATGAATTACTTGCCTATAATGTCATCAGTGAAGAATTTGGTGGTGATGTTATTTTCCAAGAAATCAGTGCAAAAACAGGTCAAAATCTTGAAAAATTACTTGATGCTATTATTGCAACTGCTGAAATGTTAGAACTTAAAGCTAATCCAAACCGTTATGCCTACGGCACTGTTTTAGAAGCAAGACTTGATCGAGGTGAAGGTCCTAAAGCAACGCTTTTAATTGAAAACGGCACTTTAACTAATAAAGATTTTGTTGTTGCAGGTTGTGCATATGGTAAAGTTCGCCGAATGACTAACGAATACAATAAGATGCTTAAAGTTGCTGGTCCTGCTACACCAGTTCAAGTGATTGGATTAAGTGAAGTACCAGAAGCAAGTGATCAATTTATGGCATTTGAAACTGAAAAAGAAGCAAAAGAAATTGCAGAAAAACGTAAACAAGCCAAGATTTTAAGTGAACGTCAAGCAACTGGCGGCGTTAAACTTGGTGAAATTCATAAACAAATTAGTGATGATGAAATTATTGATGTTAATGTAATTATTAAAGCTGATAATAGCGGCTCAGCTGAAGCAGTTAAAGCAAGTTTAGAAAAGATTAATGTTAAAGGCGTTAACCTTAATGTTATTCGAGCAACAGCAGGAACCATCACTGAAAGTGATGTATTACTTGCAACCGCAAGTAATGCAGTTATTTTCGGCTTTAATGTCCGTCCAACTGCTAATGTTAGAGATATGGCAGAAAGAAGCGGGATAGAAATTAGACTTCACCGCATTATATATGCTCTTCTTGAAGAAACAGAAGCTGCAATGAAAGGTTTGCTAAAACCTGAATTAGTTGAAAAAGTTACTGGTCAAGCTGAAGTTAGACAAACTTGGCAAGTGTCACGTCTTGGTACGATTGCTGGCTGTCGCGTTACAAGTGGGGTAGTTAAAAATGGTCAAAGTTGTCGCCTACTTCGTGATGGCGTTATTATTTACGAAGGTGAAATCGCAACGATGAAACATGGTCAAATTGATGCAAAAGAAACACATAAAGGCTATGAATGCGGCATGACTCTTAAAAACTATAATGATATTCATGAGGGCGATGTTATTGAAGGACATGAAATGGTAGAGGTTAAAACGGATGTCCAATAAATTAAAAAGAGTTGAATCTTTAATAATGCGTAACTTAAGTGAAATAATTTCGCTTAAAATGAAAAACCCATATTTAGGTTGGGTTAATATTAATGATGTTGAATTAACATCTGATTATAGTTACGCTAGAGTTTTTGTTACCTTTATTGGCGATGGACCTGTTCAAGATAAGATTAAAATCTTGACTGATGCAAAAGGTTTTCTTCGTAGTGAATTAGCTAAAACATTATCAATTAGAAAAACACCTGAAGTAATTTTTATCTATGATGATAGCGAAGAAAAAGCAGCTCGGATTGAAGAAATACTTGCAAAAATAAAACAAGAAGATGAGTAATAAAAAATGTGGCTAGTCAGTTATTGATTAGCCACTTTTATTTAATTACCTTTTTTAGCATGATTAGAGTTTTGTCTTCACTATTTTTTATATAACCAAGTTTATTAAACAACTCTTCATATTCTTTACTTATAATCGCAGAAAGATATAAGGGTCTATTCTCACGGTAGAGTTTATTTTCAATTTCATTAATAAATAAGGAGAGATGTTTTTGACTCACTTTTTCTTTACTTACAAAAGAAGAAACGAGATATGAATTTGGGCCAACATTAGAATATGATAAAGTTGCAACCGGTTTTTCATTTTTAACTAAAAGAAATGCATTTTGCAAGTCAAGTGGTTGTTTTGTATTGTTTTTATTAAGTAAATCAATGAATTCTTTTGTAGTTTCATTTGTTTTAACGGGTTTAATATAAATATTTTTTAGCAATGGTATCTCAATCTTATCAAACCATAAATCGAACCCATTATCGTTTTCTAACATCCTTTTAAAGTTAGTTCTTGCTTCTGGATATTTTATGTATATATCGTGTAAAAGAGTTTTAATATCTTCACGCCGTGTTTTCTTTTCGTTCGGACACGGATTTTCAAGAAGTGGTAGATTTTCTTCTTTTTGAACGCGTGAAATTGTGCTTTCATCTAGTAATATAAATGGCCGAATAAATGTGATTTCTACATTTTCAAGAAACATTTTTGGGGCAAATGTAGCTAAGCGAGATCCCCCAATCATATTCATGAATAATGTTTCAAGTGCATCATCAATATGATGAGCATAAGCAACTTTGTTAGCTCCTTCTTTTTTTGCAGTTTGATTTATTGCTGCTTTTCTCATCCTAGAACAAATAGAACATGGAAGATGAGACAACTGTTGTCTATCTTGCTGTATTTGAAGAACTTTATAAATATCAGAACTGTCAACAATGTGCAATTTGCAGCCCTTTTCTGCAAAATATGCCTCATATTCACTTGGATTGAAGCCAGGAAAGCCTAAATTTAACATGATAGGAATTATTTCGAAATCTTTTTTTGCGAACTTTTGATATAAAACTAAAGCATGAAAAAGAACAATACTATCTTTACCACCACTAATACCGATTGCAATTTTATCGCCATCACTAATTAGGTTATAGAGATTGTCAGCCTTTTTTACACTTGCAAGAGCTTTTCGTATTTGTTTCAAGTTAGTTTTCTCCGTTATGTTATATTATAATATAAGCGAGAGAAAATGGCGATGAATGGACTACTTTTAATTAATAAAGATAAAGGAATGACAAGTAGGTCAGTTGATAACAAAATTATGCGACATTTTAAAACTCGTCGTGTTGGTCATCTTGGTACACTTGATCCTTTCGCAGAAGGTCTTTTAATAATCGCAATTAATGAAGGAACAAAAGTGCTACCATATCTTGAAAATGATACAAAGACTTATATAGCAACATTTGAGTTAGGTATTGAAACGAGCACTTTAGATAATACAAGTGAAGTAATTAAAAAAATAGATGTACCTAAGTTAACGAAAAGTGAAATTGAAGCTGTTTTAGTAAGCTTTTTAGGCGAAATCGAACAAACCCCTCCTCAAACGAGCGCAATAAAGGTTGATGGAGTACCACTTTATCGTTATGCTCATAAAGGAATAAAAAAAGAAGTTCCAAAAAGAAAAGTATATATCCATAAAATTCGACTATTAAGTTATGAAGCCCCTTTTTTAGAAATAGAAGTAATGACAGGAAAAGGCACATATATTCGTACATTAGGAAAAGATATTGCATTAAAACTTGGTACTATTGCAACTACTATTAAATTAGTTAGAACAAAAAACGGACAATTTAAAGTTGAAGACGCCCAAAAGATTGATGATATTGATAATTTAAGAATCATTCCTATTGATAAAGCACTTGGTCATTTAATTTCTATTGACGTAGACGAAACACAAAAAGAAGATATTAGAAACGGAAAAGTAATAATGTTATCAAGGCTTGAACCTTTGCTAGTAGCAACATATGAAAGAAAAGTATTAGCAATATTGGAACGGTCAAGTCCACAACTTTATAGAGTAAAAAGAGGATTTAATTTATGAGTATTGTTTTATTAGATTTATATAATATTGAACCTTTAACAAAGGATACTGCACTCTGTCTTGGTACTTTTGATGGTGTGCATTTAGGACATCAAAAGCTAATAAAAAAAGCTAAAGAATTAACAAAAAATATCGCAGTTATGATTATTATTCCGCCTATTTATAAACAAGCGATTGAAACTAATAGTTTCCCTTTAACTTCTTTAGTTGATCGGAAAAATATTTTTGATAGTTATGGGGTTAATACCCTTATTATTGCTACCCTAAGCAAAAAATTTAAGGCACTAGAACCTAAAGAATTTATTAGTAAAGTCTTAAATAAATTGAAACCCCGTTACGTAATTGTTGGAGAAGATTATCATTTTGGAAAAAAAGCACTTGGAGATGTAAAAACACTTTTAGATGCTAATAAAGATTTTGAAGTATGTGCTGTTTCGCATGTTCTAACAAAAAAAGGTCCAAAAGTTTCAACAACTTTAATACGTGAACTTTTAAAAAATGGTGAATTAGAAGAGGCAACAACATTGTTATCAAGACCTTATGAGGTAAAAGGTTTCGTTATAAAAGGACATGGACTTGGCAAGAAACTAGGCTATCCAACGGCAAATATTGAACTGCTTTTTAGTTATCAATTACCAAAAGAAGGTGTTTATTTTGTGGAAATACTCCTAAATAATATAAAATATTATGGGATGGCAAATGTTGGACTAAGACCTTCTGTTAATCCCCTTGCTACTCCGCTTCTTGAAGTTCATATCTTTGATTTTAATAACGATATATATAAACAAGAGCTTTCTATCAAGTTTTTAAAATATATCCGTGAAGAAATCAAGCAAGATACGATTGAAAAATTAATAAAACAATTAAAAAAAGATGAACAAGAATGTCAAAAATTAATTAAAGAAATGAGGTAATAAATATGGCAGCAACGAAATTACATGACAATGTTTACTCAATTGGTGTAAAAGATCCAAACCTAAGGGTTTTTGATATTGTAATGAAAACGACACATGGTACGACTTATAACTCTTTTTTGATTAAAACCTCTAATAATAAAACGATTATTATTGATGGAGTTAAAGATGGATTTACTAAAGAATGGCTAGATAATATAAGCGAAATTACTCCTATTGATAAGGTTGATGTCTTAATTGTCAATCATACCGAACCAGATCATAGCGGCTCCCTAGAAGAACTCCTTAAACTTAATCCAAACGTTGAAGTGTATGGTTCATTTCTAGCAATGGCGAATTTAGAAAATATTGTAAATATGCAATTTAAGAAAAATGTTGTTAAAGATCAAGAAGTCGCAAAGTTTGATGACGTAACACTAAAATTTCTTATCGTTCCTAATGTACATTGGCCAGATACTATTATTACATTTTATGAAGAACGAGGAATTGCTTTTACTTGCGACTTTTTAGGTGAACATTTATGTAGTGATGCTCTCCTTCTTAGTGAATTAAAAGCCAAAGAAAATTATGATTATGCTTTCCAATATTATTATGATTCAATTATGAGTCCCTTTAAAAGGGAAACTCGCGAAGCCTTAAGAAAGTTTACTGAACTTAATGTTAACCAAGCTTTTCCTTCTCATGGTCCCTTAATTGATCAACCAAGTGATGTATTAAAAGCTGTTAGAAAATATTCAACTTGGGCTATTACAAAAAGAAGAATTCGTCCTAAAATTACTATCGTTTATGTATCAAGTTATGGTTATACAGAAAAGATAGTAGAAGCTTTTAAAAACTATATTAACCGGCAAAATGTAGACTTATTTGTTTATGATATGCAAATAAGTCGTCTAAATGATGTCTTAGATGACATCGAAAATAGCGATGCTTTTATTGTTGGTTCACCAACATTTGTCGGTGATGCTCTTAAGGTAATGTATGATGTCCTTAATTCACTTAATCCTTTTATGGTGCAAGGCAAATATATGACCGCTTTTGGAAGTTATGGCTGGAGCGGAGAAGCTGTTGGCAATTTATTAGTAAGAGCAAAGCAACTTCGGATGAAGGTTGTTGATGAGGGTTTAAAAATTCGCTTAAAACCAAATGAAACGGAATTAGAAAAAGCAACTGAATTTATTAAAGAATTTGTTAAAGTTGTTAAAGACAATTTCCATATCTAAAAATAGCGAATTTTTATATATTTAACTTGCTTATAAGCAAGTGAATGATATAATAACAAAGGCGACTCATTCGCTGCTAATCGAATCCTCAACGTTTAGCGATGAATAAGTTAAGAATTAAAAGGAGGAAACAAATATGGCATTATCAAAAGAACGCATTGCTGAAATCGTAAAAGAATTCGGCAAAAACGAAAAAGACACGGGTTCAACAGAAGTTCAAGTTGCACTCTTAACTGAACAAATCCGTGACTTAACAGCACACATGAAAGTTCATAAACATGACTATCATAGTCAACGCGGTCTATTAAAAATGGTCGGACATCGTCGTAGTCTATTAGATTATCTTAGCCGTACTGACCGTGAAGCGTACTTAGCATTAATCGAAAAATTAGGCTTACGTAAATAAGATTGGAAACTGTCAATTGCGACAGTTTTCCTTTTTAAGAAAATATAATATACGAGAAAAGAGGTAAAAAATGGCAAAAAAAGTATATGAACGCGACTTTTATGGCAAGAAACTTAGTATTGAAGTTGGTGAACTTGCCAAACAATCCGATGGTGCAGTCTTAGTTAGATTAAACGATACAGCTGTTTTGGTTACTGCAGTTGCAGGTTCTGCTCCAAAAGATTTAGATTATTTCCCACTTACTGTTTCATATAGCGAAAAACTATATGCGGTTGGTAAAATTCCAGGATCGTTTCTACGTCGCGAAGGTCGCGAAGGCGAACACGCTACCTTAACTGGTCGATTAATTGACCGTCCAATGCGCCCCCTATTTCCAGATGGATTTAGAAATGAAGTACAAATTATTAACACGGTTTTAAGCGTTGATTTAGACGCGACTCCTGAAATGAGCTCAATGCTTGGTGCATCGCTTGCTGTTTCAATTAGTGATATTCCATTTGATGGACCAGTCGCTGGTGTTTATGTTGGTCGTGTTGATGGTAAGTTAATTATTAACCCAACAATAGAAGAAAAAGAAAAAAGTGATATTGATTTAGCAGTAGCAGGCACTAAATATGCTATTAACATGGTTGAAGCTGGCGCGGCTGAAGTTACTGAAGAAGATATACTAGATGCTCTTCTTTTTGGTCATGAAGCAATTAAAGAACTTTGTGAATTCCAAGAAGAAATTATTAAAGATGTTGGTGTCCCAAAACGCGAATTCCAACTATTTGTACCAGATGAAGAAGTTGTTAAAGAATGTCATGATCTATTTAACGAAAAATTAAAAGCTGCTATTAGTGTTTTTGATAAACTTGAACGAGAAGCTGCAATTAGTGCAGTTAAAGAAGAACTTGTCGCACACTTTAGCGAAAAAGAGTATGAATCTGAAGCACTTAAAAATAAAACTATTGAAGATGTAAAAAATATTCATGAGCAAATGGTAGCAGATGAAATTAGGCGATTAATCACTGAAGAAAAGATTCGTCCAGATGGAAGAAAAGTTGATGAAATTCGACCACTTGACTGTCAAGTTGATCTTCTTCCAAGAGTTCATGGCAGCGCGCTTTTTACAAGAGGACAAACTCAAGTTTTATCAACCGTAACACTTGGTCCCAAAAGTGATTCTCAAATCATTGAAAATCTAACTGATGAAGAAGAAAAACGCTTCATGCATCACTACAATTTCCCACCATTCTCGGTTGGTGATATTAAAAGAGTCGGTGGACCTGGACGTCGAGAAATTGGACACGGTGCTTTAGGTGAACGTGCTCTAAGTTATGTAATTCCAAGTGAAGAAGAATTCCCATACACCATCCGTTGCGTTAGTGAAGTTTTAGAAAGTAATGGCTCAAGCTCACAAGCTTCTATTTGTGCTAGTAGTATGGCCCTTATGGCAGCAGGTGTTCCAATTAAAGATATGGTAACTGGTATTGCAATGGGTCTTATTACAAGTGGACCGCTTGATGGAAAGCATCCATATACCATCCTAACTGATATTCAAGGTTTAGAAGATCACTTCGGTGATATGGACTTTAAAGTAGCTGGTACGAGTAAAGGTATTACTGCTTTACAAATGGATATTAAAGTTAAAGGTGTTAGTAAAGAAGTACTCCATGAAGCTCTAATGCAAGCTCATAAAGCACGTAATGAAATCCGTACTGCTCAACTTGCTGCAATTGCAGAACCACGAGAAGATGTTAGTAAATGGGCTCCAAAGATGGATACCATGACTGTCCCCGTTGATAAAATCCGAGAAGTTATCGGAACCGGCGGTAAAGTCATTAATAAAATCATTGAAGAATGTGACAATGTCAAAATTGATATTACTGATGACGGACATGTTGCAATTTATCATATGGATCGCGATATGATCAATAAAGCCAAAATTCAAATTGAAAATATTATTCGCGAAGCTAAAATTGGCGAAGTATTTGAAGGTGAGATTGTTCGTATTGAACCTTATGGTGTTTTCGTAAATCTATTTGGTGAAGTTGACGGTCTATGTCATGTATCAAGTTTAGCTTGGCACTTTGTAGAAGACCCAAGTAAAATCTATCAACTTGGGGATAAATTAAAAGTCAAAGTTATCGAAATTGATGAAAAGGGTAAAGTAAAAGTTAGTCATCGTGAGTTTTTAGAAAAACCAGAAGATTACGAAGAACGTCCAAAACGTCAATTTAATAAAGATAATAACAAACGCCCAAGGCGTGATGAGAAACGTAATCGTCGATAAAATAACTAAAAGCACCTTCGAAAATGGAAGGTGCTTTTTCTTTTTAATGTTTAATTTATTAAAAAAACAACAAATTAGATAAAAAAGAGTGAAAACATTAAACAAATGCTCTCATTTTATGTATAATTTATTTGTAGAATTATGAAAGACGTAATTATAATTGGTGCCGGTGTAATCGGCGGTTTAATAGCAAGAGAATTGAGTCGTTATAAAGTTTCTTTTTTAATTGTCGATAAAGAAAATGATGTTGCTAACGGAACAACAATGGCTAACTCTGCTATTGTTCATAGTGGCTACGACCCAATGCCTAACACCAAAAAAGCATATTTTAATCGTAAAAGTGTACCTCTATTTCCAAAACTTTGTGAAGAATTAGATGTTGAACTTGATAATATTGGCTCTTTAACAGTGGCGCTCTATGAAGGACAATTACCACTTTTGGATAGTCTAGTAAAAAGAGCAAAAGAAAATGATGTTGAAGTTAAGCTATTAACTAAAGAAGAAGTACTAGCGATAGAACCTAACTTAAATCCTGATGTTTTAGCAGCTCTATATGCTAAAGATGCTGGAATTGTAAATCCTTTTCAATTAACTGTTCATGCGATTGAAAATGCCATTGATAATGGGGGAGAACTTCTTTTAAATGCTGAAGTTAAAAGTATAAACCAAAAAGAAGATCACTTTGAAGTTGTTACTAGTAAAGGAACTCACCTAGCTAAAGTAGTAGTTAATGCGGCGGGCGTTCATTCTGATGATATCGCTAAAATGGTAGGAGATAATAGTTTTGAAATTACGCCAAGAAAAGGATCTTATTTTGTTATTGATAAATTAGCAGAACCATTAGTTAATCATGTTGTTTTTCCGCTTCCAAAAGGAGGCAGTAAAGGTATTTTAGTAACTCCTACTACGACAGGAAATATCCTTATTGGTCCAACAAGTGAATATAGTAGCGATAAAACTGATATTGGAACAGATGCACCAACGCTAAATAAAATAAGAGAAAGTGCTCTTACTTTAGTTCCTTCAATTCCTTTTAATAAAACGATTAGAACTTTTAGTGGCCTAAGAGCAACTCCAGATACAGGTGACTTTATTATTGAAGAAAGTAAAGTTGCACCTAACTTTATTAATGTAGCAGGAATTGAATCGCCTGGCCTGGCCTCAGCACCTTATATAGGTATATATGTAGTAGAAGAGTTAATTGCTAAATTACTTCCTTTAAAAGAAAAGAAAAATTATAATCCGAGAATTAAAAAGTATACAAAACCCAAATTACTAAATGAAGCAGAAATTGCAGAGTTACATAAAAAAGACCCTCGTTTTGCAAGGATGATTTGTAACTGCGAACAAGTTTCTGAGGGTGAAATAGTTGAGATTTTATCTAGAAGTGTTCCAGTTAATAGCATTAAAGCTGTTAAAAAAAGACTTCGAGCAGGTTTTGGAAAATGTCAGGGAGGATTTTGCCAAATACATGTTATGAAAGTAATGGCAGATTTCTATAAAGTACCTTTATCAAAAATTGTTTTTGATGAAGAAGATAGTTATATTGTTTTGGATGATAAAGATGAAAGATAAGTATGATGTTATTGTAATTGGTGGCGGTGCCGCTGGGTGCGAAGCCGCTTTAGCAGCAAAAAACGCGGGTGTTAAAAATGTTTTAATCATTGAAAAAGAAAAACGTCTCGGCGGTATTTTAAATCAATGTGTTCATAATGGATTTGGGCTTACTCATTTTGGCGAAGAATTAACGGGCCCAGAATATGCTGAACGAGTTGCAGAAAATGTAGTAAACGCTGGCATTGATGTTCTTTTAGAAGCAGAAGTCATTGAATTAGCAGAAGGATATGAGGTAAAATTTGCTTCATACAATGAAGGAATTAAAACTGTTTCTACAACTGCGCTAATTTTAGCAACAGGATCTTATGAACGAAATGCTGGTGCTATTCTTCTTCCTGGAGAAAGACCGCCAGGCATTTTAACAGCAGGACAAGCTCAATTATTAATGAATGTTGAAGGTTATGCAGTCGGTAAACGGGTCTTTATTCTTGGAAGTGGTGATATTGGACTAATTATGGCGCGTAGAATGACTCTAGAAGGTGCAAAAGTTTTAGGTGTCGCAGAAATTATGCCCTATAGTAACGGGCTAAACCGTAACATTGTTCAATGTTTACAAGATTTTGATATTCCGCTTTATTTATCGCATACCGTTAGTAATGTATACGGAAGAAAACACTTAGAAGGAATTACGATTTCTCAGGTTGATGAAAAATTTAATATTATTGAAGGAACAGATATTTATTTTGAAGTTGATACGCTTTTACTAGCAGTGGGCTTAATCCCTCTTACTTCACTTCTTGATAAATTAGGTGTTAAATTTAGTAAAAGTCGCAGTGCTGTTGTTGATGAACGACTTGAAACTGAAAAACCTGGTTTATTTATGTGTGGTAATAGTCTTCATATCCACGATTTAGCAGACGAAGCAAGCAAAGAGGGCGAATTAGCAGGGTTAATGGCAGCAAATTATGTTTTAAATAAAAATAAAAAAGTAGAACAAAAAGTAAAACTCTTACAAGTAAGTCCAAGTAAGGGAGTAAATTATGTCATTCCTAACTTTGTTAATTATCCAAGTGAAGTTGATGAAATTACATTCCGTCTTCGCGTTAGTAAACCAATGCTTCGAAGTAAAATTTGTTTCTATGTTGATGATAAATTAATTAAAACTAAATTCTATCCCTTCTTAATTCCAAGTGAAATGACAACTATTACACTTAAAAAAGATGAATTAGTAGATGGAAAAAGTTTAACTTTAACCGCGGAGGAAATAAATGGCTAAAAAGACTCTTATTTGTATTGTATGCCCACGCGGATGTCATCTTGAAGTCGATGAAAATTTTAATGTGACTGGTAACTTTTGTAAACGAGGAATAGCATACGCTAAAGAAGAGTTAACTACTCCAACAAGAACACTTACAAGTACTGTCATTATTCGTGGAGGAGTTATCCCACGACTAAGCGTAAAAACTTCTGCTCCAATTCCAAAAGAAAAAATATTCGAAGTTATGGAAGAAATTCGTCTTGTTAAATTAGAAGCTCCAATAAATGTTGGAGATATTATAATAAAAAATGTTGCTAATACTAATGTTGATATCGTTGCAACCCAAACAATTAATAAACAATAAACTTGAAAAATACGACAGTTTTGATAAACTAATCTACGATTAGTCTTATTATCTAGATTAAGGAGAAATAAAAATGGGTGAAAAAATAAGATTTTTTGCTTTAGGTGGTCTTGATGAAAATGGCAAGAACATGTATATCGTTGAAGTTGACGATGATATTTTTGTTATTGAAGCAGGTTTAAAATATCCAGATTCAACTAGACCTGGAATCGATTTTATTATTCCTAATATTGACTATCTAAAAAATAACAAACAACGAGTTAGAGCATATATTATTTCTCACGGTCATGATGATCAATTTGGTGCTCTTCCATTTATTTATGATCAAGTTCCTGCCCCAATTTATGGCACTGAAGCTACTTTAATGATGCTAGTTCGTTTTACTAAAAAAGCAGGTTTAAAAAGAGAATATAACTTAAATGTTATCGAGCCAAGCTCAACTGTAAAAATTGCTAATCGAAATTTCGTCTTTTTCCAAACTACTCATAACGCGATGTTTAGCGTTGGAGTTGCAATTGACACTTCTCAAGGATATGTCGTTTATTCTAGCGATTTCATTGTTGAATATAATCCAAGCAATCGCTACAAACTTGAACTTAATGAAATCGCTAAAATTGCTGAAAAAAATGTTCTTTGTCTTCTTGCAGAAAGTATGGGCGCTGAAAGGCCAGGTTATACCTCGCCTTCACATCGAATTACACCTCATATTGATGGGGTAATTAGAGATGCAAAAGGTCGTGTCTTTATTTCTTTATACGATCAATCACCCTACAGCGTTGAAGAATTAGTCGCAGTAGCTAAAAAACATAACCGTAAAATAATGCTCTATAACGAAAGTGCTGATGAGTATTTTCAAATGTTTAAAGAACATAATCTCCCTCTTTGTGAACCAAATATGCTCATAAGTCCCGATGATTTATTTAGAGTAAACGAAAACACTTTAATTATTCTTCTTTTAAACAATGGGGAAGATCTTTTTGATGATATTAACGACCTAGCCCTAAAAAGAAATAAAGATAAACGTTTCGTTTTAAGTGAACACGATAACTTTATTATTGCTTGTCCTGCTCCTGCAACACTAGAAATTCAGGCCACAGAAACACTTGATAATCTCTATATTTCAGGTACTCAAGTTCATAATGTATCTAGAAAACTCGTTAGTAACATGCATGCTCAAGAAGAAGACTTACGCATGTTTCTAGCACTTTTAAAACCTAAATACTACATTCCAATTAAAGGTAATTTCCGTCATCAAGAAGCAAATGCTAATGTAGCCTTAAAAGCAGGTTTAAATTATAATCATACGAACATTTTCCTTCTTGATAACGGTATTCCTGTCGTTTTTGAAAACGGTAAGGGAAAAACGCTTTTTAAAGATGAAGACCGCATTATAAGTGGCGATTTAATGGTTGATGGAACTGGGATTGGTGATACAAATCGCGGGGTTTTAGAAGATCGGCTTAACTTTAGTAGTGATGGCGTTATTGTTTTAGGCTTAATTTTCTCAATGCAAAAAAGAAAAATTGTTGCAGGTCCAGACGTACAAATGAGAGGATTTGTCTATCTTCGAGATAGCGAATCACTTTTAAAACAAGTTATTAAAATCTTTGTTGAAACTGTTGAGAAAAATTTACTTGAACCCGAAATTGATATGCAAAAAATTAGTGATGAAGTAAAAGATAAAGTCGAACGCTATATCTATCATGATACAAGAAGAAATCCAGTTATTATTCCACTTATCCGTCCACTTGATTAATTAATAAGCGAAAAATTCACGCCCCTAAATTTAGGGGCGTGTTTTTTTTATACTTTTTTCCTTTTACGTAATATCTTACGTAAAAAATAATGCTAAATAGCGTAATATTATGTATAATATTATTAAGTATGAAAAAAGAAAAACAAAAGATAGAATTAAAGGAAAAAAGTAAACAAACATTTACGATGTTAAATGGGATAATTATTGCTCTTTTAGCAACGATTGGTTTACTTAATCGTTCAATTGGCTCTTTTGTAACTTTTGGTTTTTACGTTCTTTTTGGTAATGCGTACATTTTATTTTTTGTTTATCTAATTTTATATGCCTTAGTTTTACTCTATTCAAGGGGAAGAAAAGTAAATAGACTTTTTATTACATCTCTAGGTTTAATTTTTATCCTTCTTGGCGTTAGTGGTCTATTTTTCTATAAAGAAGTTCCTCATCCAAGTTTTGCTGATATTGGTCTTCAAATAAAAGAAATGGGACCATTTAAAGATGCAATGAGCACGAGTAGGCCAAATATTGTTAACTCTTATCGTGGTGGTCTTGTCGGTGGACTCATATATACTCTCTTATACTTAATGGTTCAAAAGGTAGCATCGGTTGTAATTTTAGCTTTTATTATTCTAATTGGCTTTACCATTGTTATTTGGCCCCTAATAAAACGTTTCTATTTGTATGTTAAAGACTACATTAACGTATTACGAAAAAGACAACAATTTTTCAATAAAGCTAGTCAAATTGCCCCTCAATCTGCAAGTGAATCAAGACTTTCATCAAAACCAGAACCGATTAATCGCCCAACTTATCAGGCTCCGACTAGCAATGTTAGTGTTCCGCAAGTTAAAAGTATTTCTACTCCAACAGGTTTAAAACCTGTTTCATTTGGTCAAACAGTTACTAAACAATCAATTGGTCTTTCTCCAGTTGCACAAAGTTTTGCAAAACAATCAACTCCTGAGCCAAAACAAGAAAAAATGACTCTTGAACGTCAAAGCGCACCATCTTTTAAATATGAACTTCGTTTTAATCTTAATTTTAATGTTGAAAAAGAAGCTGAAACTCAACTAGTAAAAGAAGAGTCAACTATTCCAATAGTTAAAGAAACTTTAGATGAACCAATCTTAAAAGCAACTCCTCCTATTCCAACACCAACGCCTGTTGTTGAACCAGTACGTGTTGAGCCAATTTATGTTCCAGAACTAGAAGAGGAAGAAGAAATTATTGTTAAGCCAAAAGTTAGAAAACCTAAGGTAAAAACTACTTATACTTTCCCGCCATCTGATTTATTAATTCCTGATGCAGGTTTTGAAGATGATCGAACTAATGAAAGAGCAGCTGAAGAAGCACTTCAAGCTCTTAATCAACAATTTGTTAATCTTAACATTGGTGCACAAGCCGTTTCATATACAATTGGTCCTTCAATTACTCGTTTTGATATTAGGATGAATGATGATGAATCAGTTAATACAATTAATAAATATATTCCTGACTTAAATATTCGCTTAGGTGGAATTCATGGCCGTTTTGAGCAAGTTGTCGCAGGTAAAGATACATCTGGCTTTGAAATCCCAAATAAAAAGACCAAAATAGTTCGCTTTAGATCATGTTTTGAAAAGCTACCAAAACTAACTAAAAAAACTAAAATGATTGTTCCATTTGGAATGGATATTTCAGGAGAAATTATTAACGGCAGTCTTGATGAATTCCCTCACCTTCTTGTTGCGGGTGCGACAGGAAGCGGTAAATCTATCTACATGCATTCAATTCTTTTAACTCTTATTATGCGTAATACGCCTGATGAATTACGCCTTTTAATTATTGA
Source organism: Erysipelotrichaceae bacterium (assembly GCA_012518455.1). Taxonomy (GTDB): domain Bacteria; phylum Bacillota_I; class Bacilli_A; order RFN20; family CAG-826; genus JAAYSA01. Next base: position 19,730 of record JAAYSA010000015.1, read on the forward strand.
TCCTAAACGAGTTGAAATGGCACGTTATGCTGAGATGCCTCACTTACTTTGTCCAATTGTAAAAGAGCCAAAAGACGCTAAAGTTGCTTTTTATAAGCTTGTTAATTTAATGGAAGAACGCTACTTAAAATTTGAAGAAACAGGTGCTAGTAAACTTAGTGAATATAATGAAATTGCTGAAGAAGAAGGCTTAGAGCCAATGGCACGCATCGTCGTTGTTGTTGATGAATACGCTGATTTAGTTGAAAGTGAAGGCGATATTTCTACACCGATTCTTCGTCTTGCACAAAAATCAAGGGCATGTGGAATTCACTTAATTATTAGTACTCAGCGGCCCTCAGTTAATATCATTACTGGTACGATTAAAGCTAACCTACCTACTAGGGTCGCTTTAATGGTTTCAAGTGCAACGGATAGTAAAACAATTTTAGGTCAAGGTGGAGCAGAAGATTTACTTGGCTACGGAGATATGTTAGTAGATTGTACGCAACTTTCTCGTAGTGGTTTTACTAGAATTCAGGGAGCCTTTGTTGAAGGAACAGAAATTAGATCAGTCGTTCGATTCTTAAAAGAAAATGTTGAGGTCAACTATTATAGTGACTTCCTAGATTTAAGTGAACGAAGTAGCGGACCAGCGGGCTTAACAAGTGGTCTTGATGGTGGCGATGATCGCTACTTAGAAATAAAACAATGGGTTCTTACTCAAGACCGTGTTTCAAAAAATAAACTTTCAAATACCTTTAATATTGGCTTTAATCGGGCACTTAAAATTTATGATATGTTGATTGCTGATGGTGTTATTGTTGAAACTGATGAAGCCAACTCAAGTAGAGGCGCTAAAGTTGTTGTTGAAGAAAGCTCGCCAGGCGAGCGAAGAATTGAACAATTCTACGAGTAGAAATAGCAAGGAGAAATATTTATGTTTTATGGTCAATTTAGTGCGATTTTGTTAAATTTATCCACAATTCGTATCGTCTTAAATAACGAAAAACATCGTGAAGATGATCCACGAATTATGATCTTAAAAAACAATGAACAGATAATGAAGTTTAAACTCATTAATGCTGCTTTTCAATTTAGAACAAATATTTATGATTTAGAATTAGAAAAAGAAATTGAACTAGGAAATGATTACACTGTTTTTATTGAAAATTATGGACGTAATCCTCTAAATCTAAATAACTTACCTTATTTTGATGAATTTGATGATCTATTTGCCTATGATGGTCCTCTTGGTCCACAGTATAAAGAAAGCGAAACAAGCTTTTATTTATGGGCTCCACTTGCAAGTAAAGTATGGCTAAAACATAAAAAACCACGTGCGAAAGAATGGACATATACTCCTATGGATCGTTCTAAAAAAGGCGTTTATAAAACGACTTTAAAAGGTGATCAAGACGGTTTATTGTATCGCTTTATGGTGACCAATAGCGGTGTTGTTGAAGAAGTTACAGATCCTTATGGGCTTAGCTCGACAGCTAATGCCTCTAAATCTGCTGTTATTAATTTAGCTAAATGTAAGGTGCCGCTAAATAATCATAAACTCCCACCTCTAAAGAGGATGAGCGATATGATTATTTACGAAACTAGCGTTCGTGATATGACTAGCGACCCCTTAACTAATGTTAAAAATCGCGGTACTTTTTTAGGGTTAATCGAAAAAGGTCGTAAATCAAAGCGAGGTGGACCAGTTGGTTTTGATTATTTAGTTGATTTAGGTGTTACCCATATTCAACTTTTACCAATTTATGATTTTAAAACAGTAAATGAACTTGATAAATGGAAAACATATAATTGGGGCTATGATCCGCAGCAATATTTTGTACCAGAAGGTAGTTATTCAACAAAGCCTAATGATCCATATAGTAGAATAATTGAACTCAAACAAATGGTCAGTGCCTTTCATAATGTAGGAATCCGTATTTCAATGGATGTTGTCTATAATCATGTTTATGATTATGATACGAGTGTTTTTGAGCGAATTGTTCCTAACTACTATTTCCGTAGGAGTGATGATGGTCGAATTTGTATGGGATCAGGTTGTGGAAATGATTTTGCAACTGAGCGACCAATGGTTAGACGTTTAATTATTGATTCTGCTCTTCATTTTGTTAAAACATATGGAATTGATGCTTTTAGAATGGACCTAATGGGTTTAATTGATATTGATACAGTAAAAGAACTCTATAAAAAAGCAAGGGAGATTAATCCATCCTTTATGATTTATGGCGAAGGATGGAATATGCTAACGGGTTTAGATATGGAAGATTTAGCAAACATGAATAATGCTTTCCAATTACCTGAAATTGGTTTCTTTAATGATAGTTTTAGAGAAATCATAAAAGGAGGCTCTTTTGCTGACAAAATTCATGTTAAAGGCTACATTTTAGGAGCGAAAAACTATCGACACGGCTTTAAGTTTGCCTATCTTGGTTCAACACAAAATGAAACTTTTGACCCCATATTTATTCATGCTGGTCAAAGCATCAACTATGTTGAATGTCATGATAACGGAACGCTAATTGATAAAATTATCGTTTCAAATAGTAACGAAGATTTAAATACAATGCTCCGTCGTTTACAAATGGCAAATGCTGTAACAATGCTTTCCTTTGGGGTGCCCTTTTTCCACCGCGGACAAGAAATAGGTTTATCAAAGTATGGTGATATGAACTCTTATCGAAGTAGCGATAAGGTTAATCAATTCGCTTATGCACTTGCTAATAAACGAGTAAGTTTTGTTAACTATTTTAAAGATTTAACTAAATTACGCCGTGAATGTGAATTTTTATGTGAAGAAGATCCTGCCGTAATTAAAAAGATGGTCAAATTTATTGATCTTGATCACGGCGGAATAGCAGTTAGTTATAAAAACATTGAAGAGCGCTCGCCGTATCGCTTGTTTAATGTTTTTATAAATATTAGTAGCAATCCCTTATTTATAGCCCTAGAAGAACCACAAAAAACTATCTTTAATCAAAACGGCTATATTGAAGGGAAAGCAAATGATATTACAGGGAATTTGATGGTCTCACCACATTCTGTCATTATTATGGGTTTACGAAAAGAGGACGAACTACGCTCAATTTAACAGTTTAATTTCAACTTCAAGGAGGAAATTATATGTTATCTTCAGTCCTATTAATTGGGCGTCTTGGCAAATTAGTAAGTCCAACAGTTCGTGAAGTTCTTGTTGAAAGACCGCTTTACGAAAAGGAAAAAGAAACGAAAGTTGTCGATCGCTACTTAACAGTCTATTGGTCTAAAAACCCTTATGCGACAATGTATAAAGCAAGAGATGGTTACCTTGTTGCAATTAAAGGACGCTTAACTGTTTGTAGCGAACTTGGTGTCTTAATAATTTGTGAAGCAATTGATTATTTAGATGATTATGTAAAGGAGTAAAAAGATTATGTGGAAGTATATAGGATGGGTAATAAAAGTCGTACCAAGGGTTATTTTTGATTATTTTGCTTGGATTCGTCGTTATGCCCGTCGCCCAGAACGCTATCCACTTGAGGTTCGCTATGCAAAAGTAAGAGCTTTTTGTCTTCGCCTTTGTCGAAAGTTAGGTGTAAAGGTTAATTTTGTTAATCGACCTATACAAGATCGAAGTGAAGTTCGTTATTACATTTGTAATCATGTTGGTTTTTTTGATCCAATTGTTTTAATCGCCGCTTCAAGAGAACCAATCTTTTTTGTCGCTAAAAAAGAGAGTAAAAAAATGCCGTTCGTAGGAAAAATTCTAAAATGCATTGATGGAGTTTTTATTGATCGTGGCAATTTGCGCCAAGAAATTCAAGCCATGAAAGTTCTTAGGAATCGTTTAGCTGATAAAAAAGGTCATGTTTGTATTTATCCTGAAGGAACAAGAAATAAATCATATACTGCACCTTTAGCGGATTTTAAGCCTGGTGGATTTAAACCTGCAATTTCAAATTTGATCCCTATATATCCAATCGTTATTTGGGGGACACAATTTATCTTACAAAGTAAATTTCATCTAAAAGGCGGATATAATGTTTTACTCGTATTTCTTCCAGAAATTAGTTTAACGCCAGAAGATGATACGATTGCAATTGCAGAAAAGTCTCAAAAAATTATGCAAGATGAAGTTAATGCTCTTCGAAATTATTACTATGATGTATATTTAAGAAATGATAAGCGTAATAGAGTAGGTAAATTTATTTCAAACTAACGACGCAAGCCTTTTGGATAATGATTTTTAAGCATCCCACGGGATGCTTTTATTAATCCTAAATTAATTCCATCATAACTTACAATATGAAATCCGTCTTTAATGTTGTCTTTTTTTATAACGTTGCCACTTAAATAAATTTTTAATTCCTCATCATTTAAAGTAATTGAATTGGATGCATCTAAGAAGTGAGTGAGGTGATGATGAGGGATGACTTGCTTATTTTGTTTATCAAAAAGTTTAACTCCGTAACGAAGGATAAATAAATCTTTTGTATCAAAAGGAATATTTATTCCATATATTCCAGTTTGATCTTCAAGTTTATAAAAGGTAGATTCATTATGGTTTAATAAAGAGAGTTTCTTTTTAGGAATAGTTGATGTTTTTAATTCGCCAGGCTTTTTTATTAGGCAAATAAAGTGACCATCACCTTCATATAAGTGAGGAAATAAATGAATGGCTTCTTTTAGTTTATCATCTCGATAAAAGGAGATATGATTTGCAATATTTACAAGGATTATGTCACGTTCTTTCTTAAGTTCAAAAATAACTTCCTCATTTTCCTCATATGAAAAAGAACAAGTAGAATATAAAAGAAGACCACCAGGAGCAAGTGCATCATAGGCTGCAACAATTAACTCTTTTTGAAGTTTTGCGGCACTTAAAACTTTATTTATATGCCAATCTTCAATCATTTTATCGTCTTTTTTAAACATGCCAGAACCACTACATGGTGCATCTAAAAGAATTTTGGTAAACATGTTAGGATATTTTTTACAAATATTAAGAGCATCTTCGTTAGCAACAATTACATTACCTAAACCCATTCGTTCAATATTGCTAACTAGGATGTTGGCTCTCTTTTTTGAGATGTCATTTGCAAGAATAAGGCCGGATTTGCTGAGTTTTAAACTAGTTTGAACAGTTTTACCTCCTGGTGCAGCACACATATCTAAGACAATATCATCTTTTTCGATTGGTAAAAGACTTGCTACAAGCATTGCACTTAAATCTTGTAAATAATAGCAGCCAGCATCAAAAAGCCAATGTTTGCCAGGACTAATTAAATTAGGATCATATGTGTAACCATTATTTATTAAGGGGTGTTTAATTAAGGATGGAAAATATTTTAATAGTTTTTCGTGACTTATTTTATTTTCATTTCTAAGCAATCCATGGAGTCTTGGTTTTGAAAAACTCTCAACTAGATCACTAATTGTTTTGTCTGATAAATATTTTTTTAGGTGACTTTTAAATATATCTTTCATCGTATGTAAAACTCACTAAATATTATATAATAATATTAATAGTATACAAAGGAGGAACGCTATGCGATTCGTAGATATAATTAGTAAAAAGCGCTATGGCGGAGCATTAACTGAAGAAGAAATTATTTTTTTCATTAAAGAATATGTAAAAGGTAATATTCCTGATTATCAAGTTAGTGCTTTATTAATGGCAATCGTTTTTAACGGAATGAATTTAGAGGAAATTTCTGTATTAACTCGTGAAATGATGCATTCCGGTGATGTTATTGATTTAAGTGCAATTAAAGGAATAAAAGTTGATAAACACTCAACAGGAGGAGTTGGTGATAAAACTTCACTTGTTTTAGGACCTCTTGTTGCAAGTTTTGGAGTTCCAGTTGCTAAAATGAGTGGTCGTGGCTTAGGTCATACTGGTGGAACACTTGATAAACTTGAATCAATTCCTAGCTTAACAATTGAATTATCCGGTGAAAGATTTATAAATCAAGTAAACACGGTTGGATGTGCTATCATTGGTCAAACTGGTAACCTTGTTCCTGCGGATAAAAAATTATATGCTCTTCGCGATGTTACCGCGACTGTTGAAAGTATCCCACTTATTGCCTCATCAATTATGAGTAAAAAGTTAGCATCAGGAAGTGATACGATTCTCCTAGATGTAAAGTATGGAAGTGGCGCTTTTATGAAAACTCTTGAACAAGGAAGGGAATTAGCCCGACTTATGGTCAATATTGGTAATAGTTTAGGTCGTGATACACGTGCAATATTAACGAATATGGATCAACCGCTTGGTCTAGCAATTGGAAATAACTTAGAAGTTAAAGAAGCAGTTGTAACTTTACATGGACATGGTCCCCATGATTTTAGCGAACTTTGTAAAAGAGCTGCCGCTATTATGCTTGAACAAGCTAAAGTTGTTAAGGACCAAAAAGATGCCCTTGGCCTAATTGAAGAAAAAATTAAAAGCGGTGAAGCTTTTGCTAAATTTAGAGAAATGGTTAAAGCTCAAGGTGGCGATTTAAGTTATATTGATGATTTAACTAAATTCCCAGTAACTAAAAATATTATTCCTGTTTTATCAACAAAAGAAGGCTATGTTGAACATATTGATAGTCTAGCTGTTGGTGTTGGTGGTATGAAACTTGGTGCTGGACGTGCAACTGTTGATGATGTTCTTGATATGTCAGCAGGTATAATCTTAAATAAAAAAGTTGGTGATTTTGTTAAAAAAGGTGAAACTCTTGCTACGCTTTACTCAAACAAAGAATCTAAAACTAATAATGAAGTTCTAAAAGAAGTTCATGATGCATATTTAATAAGTAAAGAAAAAATCGGCACACCGCCGATTATCTCGGATTATATTAAATAATTAGTCTTCATTCTTTAATTTTCTTAAACGTGCGACATTTGTCGTGCGTTTTATTTTTTGAAGTCTTAAGTAATTTTGATTAAGTGATTGTTCCATTTTTGAATCAAAAGAGGGTATATAAAATTTTTCATCTTTAATTAAATTTGGTAGATATTGCATTTTTTCCCAAATGTCTGGTCGATCATATGGATAGCGATCTTCCTCATTTACATTTACGGGTGTTAATACAAGATAATCGAGTGGAGGAAGTGGCATTTCTTCCGCTTTTCCAATAGCCTTATTAATAGCATTGTATGAGGCTTTTGATTTTGGTGATAATGCTAATTCACATACAGAAAAACCAAGGGGAATACTTGCTTCAGGGAAACCTACTTCTCTAGCAGTTTGAATTGCTTGATAGCATCTATCAACTGCTGCAGGGTTAGCTAATCCGATATCTTCATAAGCAGTAATAATTAAGCGTCTTGCTATTGATTCTAAGTCTCTAGCAGCAATTAAACGAGCGAGATAATAAAGAGCTGCATCTACATCTGAACCACGAATTGACTTTTGCAAAGCACTTACCGCATCATAGTGTCCGCCTTCATCTTTATCAATAATGTAATTAGGAATGCGAGTAATAGTGCTAATGGTTTCAACAGTAATAGGAGATTCTTTTTGTAATGAAAGAACTTCTAAAATATTATAAGCAAATCGTAAGTCGCCGTTAGAAATTTTTGCAATTGCTTCTAGTGCATCGTCAGTAAATTTCGCCTTATTATTTAAGCCGTTATAAGCTTCAATCGCTCTTTTTAAACCAATAATTATTTCCTCGGTAGTAAGTGGTTTTACTTCAAGGAGATGGCAGCGTGATCTAAGAGCAGGATTAATTGCTAGATATGGGTTAGCAGTAGTAGCACCAATTAAATAAATATCGCCGCTTTCAATATGAGGTAGTAAAAGATCTTGTTTGTCTTTGTTTAATCGATGAACTTCATCAAGAACAAGAACTAAACGAGGATATAATTCATGTAAACTAATCGCCTCTTCAATTTGTTTTTTGCTACTTGTGACAGCATTTAATTTAACAATATGTGCATTGAATGAATTGCCATAAGCTTCTGCAATAGTTGTTTTTCCACTTCCAGGAGGACCAAATAGGATGCACGAAACAAGCATATTATTTTCAAGACAGTTTCTTAAAAAACCACCTTCGCCAACAAGGTGAGGCTGACCAATTATGCCATCTAGATGAGTAGGGCGCATACGATATGCTAGTGGTGTAATCATATAATTAATATATCATTTTAAGTCCTTTTTTTCTATAATATATAGGAAAGGAAAACTCAAAAATGAAAGTCGTTATTCAAGTTGTTAAAGAAGGTAGTGTAAAGGTTGAAGGAAAACTTTTAAATGAAATTGCTAAAGGTTATGTCCTATTAGTAGGTTTTAAACCTAGCGATAATGAAGAAATAACCGGCAAAATAGCCTCTAAAATTGCAAAACTACGTCTTTTTGAAGATGAAAACGGTAAAACTAATTTGAGTTTAAAAGATGTAAATGGTGAAATTTTAAGTATTTCTCAATTTACATTATATGGTGATGTGAGAAAAGGAAACCGCCCATCTTTTATTAATTCATTAGAAGGTAGTAAAAGCAGTGAATTATACGATTTATTTAATTCTGAATTAGAAAAACTTGGTTTTAAAGTTAAAAGAGGTCAATTTGGTGCAAAAATGGATATAAAACTTATTAATGAAGGTCCTTTTACATTAATTATTGATAGCGAGGAACTATATGGATAAGAAAAAGCCTCGTGTGATGATTGGATTAAGTGGCGGAGTTGACAGTGCTGTTGCTGCGTATCTTTTAAAAGAACAAGGCTACGATGTTATTGGTGGTTTTATGCGTAATTGGGATGCGATGGCTAGCGGTGATGTTGAAGGTAACCATACATTAAGTGATCCTCAATGTCCACAAGAAGTTGATTATGAAGATGCACAAAAAGTAGCAAATAAATTAGGTATTCCATTGCTTCGTGTTGATTTTATCAAAGAATATTGGGATGATGTTTTCACTTATTTTTTGGATGAATATAAGCGAGGTCGAACACCAAATCCAGACATTTTTTGCAATAAATATATCAAATTTGATAGGTTTTTAGAATGGTCCAAAGCACAAGGGTGCGATTTAATTGCAACTGGTCATTATGCTAAAACTATCGTTGAAAATGGAATTACGCGTTTGCTTAAACCTAGTGATAAAAACAAAGATCAAACATATTTTCTTAGTCAGTTGAATCAAGATCAAATTAAGACGACGCTATTTCCTTTAAGTGATATTAATAAAACTAGGGTTAGACAGATTGCGAAAAAACTTGGTCTTTCTGTTGCAACAAAAAAAGACAGCACTGGTGTTTGTTTTATAGGTGAAAGACATTTTAAGCATTTTCTTCATAACTATATTCCAATGAAAAAAGGACCAATAGTTGATATAAATACAAATAGACAAATTGGTACCCATGATGGAGTTTTCTATTATACAATTGGACAAAGACGCGGACTTGGTATTGGCGGTATAGCAGATTTTCCTGATGCTAAGGGATGGTATGTTTGTAAAAAGGATGTAGTGAAAAACATACTTTTTGTTGCTTCTGATCCTAATGATGAGCATCTACTTAGCGATTCAGCGCTGATTAATCAACTTAACTGGAATAGTATTGAACCAAAAGAAGGGAC
>JAAYSA010000016.1 GCA_012518455.1 Erysipelotrichaceae bacterium
GCTTATGACTATCTAGCCTTTAGCGGATCATTGTACTTTGTTATGCGCCGAACTCATGGAGCAAAAAGTGCAGCTAAAGTTGTTCAAGCTAAATTTAATAACTGTACATTAGTTAAAAAAGATAAAGGTTATTACATTTATGAAGCTAACAAAAATGATCAGAAAATAAAGTAAAGAGAGGCTATATATGAAACAATTAAACGACAAAAACCGCCGTGGATTCAACGGACGAATCGATTACAGCAGAATATCTTCGAGCCTCAGAATGCCGAATCTTGTTGAAATTCAAACTTCTTCATATGCATGGTTTCTTACTGAAGGAATTGAACAAGTATTTACGGACATTTTTCCGATTGAATCACCAAGTAAAGATGTTGTTATTGACTACGAATCTTTCCATATTGAAGAGCCAAAATATACTGCTCTTGAATGTAAAAAACGTGGTCTAACTTATTCAGGCGCTCTTAAAGTGAAGTTAAATATTCGCGTTCAAAAAACGGGTGAAATTAAGTCTGCCGAACTATTTATGTGTGACCTACCTCTTATGACCTCAACAGGTACATTCGTTATTAATGGGGCCGAAAGAGTTATCGTTAGCCAAATTGTTCGCTCACCTGGCGCTTATATGAACCGTGAACTTCATGGATCTGGTAAATGGATCTATAGTGCTGACCTTAATCCAAATCGAGGTACATGGCTAAAATTTGAAAGTGATACCAAAGACATTCTCTCTGTTCGAATTGACCGTCAAAGAAAACTAAATGCGACCTTACTTCTTAAATCACTTGGATTAACTGATACGAAGTTTCTTCTTGATTTATTTGATGCACGCGATGTTGGAAAACGAGTCAAAAAATTCGAAGACAAGAACGAATTAGAATATACACCGCTTGAAAGAACGCTTTTTAAAGATGGTAGTGATATTACGAGTTTAGATGCTCTTACTAGTATCTTCCAAAAGCTAAAACCAGGCGAACCAATTAGTAGCGAAGGTGTTACCGCTCACCTAATTCAAAAATTCTTTGATCCAAAGAAATATGACTTAGGTATGGCAGGACGTTTTAAATTTGCAAGTAAATTAGGCATTTATGAACGTCTACCAGGTTTAACCCTTGCTGAAAACCTAGTAAGCGAAAATGGTGAAGTAGTTCATACTAAAAATACTTTAATGACCCGCGAAATCGTTGAAGAACTTCAAAGACAACGATTCTTTGAAAATGGGGCACATACTATTCGCTTACAAATTAATGAAGAACTTAACACCTATTTTGATAAAGTAAATGTCGTTCGTGTCTACACTAACGAAGATAAGAACCGCACGATCAATATCGTTGGTACCGATCTTAATGTTAAAGAAAAAATCGTTACTATCCCTGATATTGTTGCAACATTCTCCTATTTTATGAATATTCAAGAAGGTGTTGGTAACCTTGATGAAATCGATCACCTTGGTAATAGACGTGTTCGCTGTGTTGGCGAACTCGTTCAAAACCAATTCCGTGTTGGTCTATCTAGAATTGCAAAATCAATTAAAGATAGTACCTCCATTATTGATACTGAAAAATTAACCGTGCAAAAACTGGTTAATATTCGCAATTTAACGACAGCTTTACGTGAATTTTTCAGCTTAAGTCAACTCTCACAATTTATGGATCAAGTTAATCCTCTTGCAGAATTAACAAATAAACGCCGTATTAGTGCTCTAGGTCCAGGCGGACTTAGTAGACAACGAGCAAGCTTTGATGTTCGTGACGTTCACTATAGTCACTACGGTCGTATTTGTCCAATTGAAACACCAGAAGGACAAAATATTGGTTTAATTAATAACCTCGCGTGTTACGCGCGTGTAAATAAGTATGGCTTTTTAGAAACACCGTATCGCAAAGTAGTTAAACCACTTGGCCAAATTACTGAAGAAACAGTTTATCTTTCTGCAGATGATGAAAGAACTTTTGTTATTGCAGAAGCTAATGTTACTCTTGATGCAAATAACATCATCACAAACCAAGAAGTAATCGCAAGAAGAAACGGTGAAACTCTTATCGTTCATCCAAGCGAAATTGACTTTATTGATGTTAGCCCAAAACAAATTGTTAGTATCGCTGCAGCCTCTATTCCATTTTTAGAAAATGACGACGCAATGCGTGCTTTAATGGGTGCAAACATGCAACGGCAAGCTCTCCCGCTTTTAGTTCCTGAAACGCCGTACGTAGGAACAGGACTAGAAGTAAGAATTGCTCATGACTCTGGTTCTGCTGTTACTTCACGGCTTGACGGAGAAGTTACTTATGTAGATGCTAAGAAAATTGAAATTCAAGAAGCCCACGAAAAAGTAACATACAATCTTCAAAAATTTGAAAGAAGTAACCAAGGAACATGCTTTAATCAAATTCCAATTGTAAAAGTTGGTCAAAAAGTTAAAGCAGGCGATACGATTGCAGATGGTCCAGCAATGCAACAAGGTGAACTAGCCCTAGGTCGTAATATTACTGTAGCTTTTATGACTTGGGATGGTTATAACTTTGAAGACGCTGTTATTATGAGTGAACGTCTTGTTAAAGATGATGTTTATACAACAATTCACATTGAAGAACATAAAACTGATACTCGTGAAACTAAAATTGGTGATGAACGAATTACTCGTGATATTCCTAACGTTTCAAAAGAAGCTAAAGCTCATCTTGATGAAGATGGTATTGTTATCGTTGGTACGGAAGTTAAAGAAGGCGATATTCTTGTTGGACGTGTTACGCCCAAAGGATCATATGAACCTTCACCAGAAGATAAATTACTTTTAGCTATCTTTGGCGAAAAAATTAAAGATGTAAAAGACACGTCCCTCCGTGTCCCGCACGGTGGCGGGGGCACGGTTCACGCTGTAAAAGTTTTTACGCGTGAAAAGAATAAAGACTTACCACCAGGAATTAATAAACAAGTCTTTGTCTATATTGCGCAAAAACGCAAAATCCGTGAAGGTGACAAAATGAGCGGACGTCATGGAAATAAGGGTGTTATTTCTCGTATTCTTCCAGAAGCTGATATGCCCTTTACTGAAGATGGAACGCCAATTGATGTCATGCTTAACCCACTTGGGGTACCAAGTCGGATGAACATTGGTCAAATTCTTGAAATTCACTTAGGACTTGCTTGTAAAAAGTTAGGTGTTAAGATTGCTACTCCTGTTTTTGATGGGATGACAAATGAAGAAGTATTTGAACTTATGAAAGAAGCTAACTTAAAAGATGACGGTAAACAAGTTCTCTATGATGGAAGAACTGGTGACCGTTTTGATGAACGAATTAGTGTTGGCGTTATGTATATGATTAAACTTGTTCACATGGTTGATGATAAACTTCATGCCCGTGCGACAGGTCCATATAGTCTAGTAACTCAACAACCACTTGGTGGTAAGGCTCAAAACGGCGGTCAACGATTTGGTGAAATGGAAGTCTGGGCTCTTCAAGCTTATGGAGCAGCTCATACCCTACAAGAAATGATGACCATCAAGAGCGATGATCGTGTTGGTCGTAAGAGAACATATGAAGCTATCGTAAAAGGATACGACTTACCAAAACCATCAATTCCCGAAGCATTTAAAGTATTAACCCGCGAATTGCAAGGTTTAGCAATTAATGTTGAACTAATCAATCAAGAGGGTGAAAAGATAGATCTTGATGTTTTAGCACGCGATCAAGATAGCGAAATACGTCGTGCACGTCGTGCATCTCGACGACTTGAAGAAGAACAAATTGATCCAGATGCTGAAGGCGTTAGCTACAAAACACAAGAAGAAATGGAAAAGGAGGACTAATTTATGGCAAGAAAACAACCATTTGAAATTAAAGAACTCGCGCAAGTTCGCGTAAGTCTTGCTTCCCCAGAACAAATAAGAGATTGGTCTAGGGGTGAAGTGACAATGGCAGAAACGATTAACTATCGTAGCCAAAAACCAGTGCCACATGGTCTATTTTGTGAAGTCATTTTTGGTCCTAGTAAAGACTATGAATGTCACTGCGGTAAATATAAGAAAATCCGCTATAAAGATACAGTCTGTGAAAAGTGTGGTGTTGAAGTTATTTCAAAATATGTCCGTCGTGAACGAATGGGTCATATTGAACTAGCTTCTCCATGTACCCACATTTGGTATTTAAAAGGTCAACGCTCAAGTATTGGAACTCTTCTTGATATGAGTGCGAAAAACCTTGAAAATATCGTCTATTTTAAATCTCACGTTGTTTTAGATCCTGGAACAAGCCAAATTCTTAAATACAAACAAACGCTTGATGAATATTCAAGTCGAGATGTTTTTATTGAGGTTATTAAAGAAGAAATTCAACCTCAGCTTGAACCAGATTCTTTCCACTTTGCTCGTAGCGAAACTCGCTTACAAGAACTTAGTGACCTTTCTTACTCTTTTGACTTCTTTACTGTTGCAGCCTTTATTAGTCAATATACAGGTGCTGTTTTTGGTGAAGGAGCTGAAGCTGTTAAGCAACTTTTAAAAGAAGTTGATTTAGATAAAGAATATGAACTAGTAACTGAAGAGCTAAAAGAAGCTAGTGCTTCTTCAAGCAAAGCAGTCAGTAGTGCGACTGGTTTAAACCAAAAACAACAACGTTTAGTCAAACGTTTAGAAATTATTCAAGCTTTCCGTCAATCAAATAATCGTCCAGAATGGATGGTTTTAGACGTAATTCCAGTTACGCCTCCTGATTTACGACCAATGCTTCAACTAGATGGCGGACGTTTTGCTACTAGTGATATTAACGATCTCTATCGCCGTATTATTAGTCGAAATAACCGTTATAAAGAATTAGCAAGAATGAATGCGCCTAAAGTTATTATGATGAACGGTCAACGGATGCTTCAAGAAGCAGTTGACGCGCTTATTGATAATGATTCACGTCGACCAGTTTTAGGTAGCAACCGCCGTGCACTTAAGTCACTTACTTGTGCACTTAAAGGTAAACAAGGTCGCTTCCGTCAAAATTTACTTGGAAAACGTGTTGACTATTCAGGACGAAGCGTTATTGCCGTTGGTCCAGAACTAAAAATGTATCAATGTGGACTTCCACGCGAAATGGCCATTAAACTCTTTAGACCATTTATTGCTCATGTCTTAATTGATCGCAATTTAGCTAGCAATCATACAAATGCCGATCGGATTATTGATCGTTATGATGAAGTTGTTTTCGATATTATCGAAGAAATTATTGGCCATCATCCAGTCTTGCTTAATAGAGCACCAACGCTTCACCGTCTTGGTATTCAAGCGTTCCAACCTGTTCTAGTTAGTGGAAGCGCGATCCGTTTACACCCATTAGTTTGTGCTGGCTTTAATGCTGACTTTGATGGTGACCAAATGGCAGTTCACGTTCCACTTACTAAAGAAGCACAAGAAGAAGCCCTTAACTTAATGCTTGCAAGCAATAACATTCTTGGTCCAAAAGATGGTAAGCCTATTGCAACCCCTTCACAAGACATGGTTATTGGTAACTATTACTTAACGCTTGAAAGTAATAGTGCTGAGTTCTTGAAACGTGCAACTGAATGTGAACAACTAGGAGATGGAGAAGGTACACGCCGTTATGAACTATTTGCTAAAAGTGAAGGTAAAGTTTTTGCTAGTATTGAAGAAGCAAAACGCGCTTATCAAACTAATCAAATTCATCTTCATAATCGCATTGCTATTTTAGGTAAAGCCCTTAAAAAAGAGCATTTTAGTGATGCAATGAACAGTTCTTATTTAATTACTACTGTTGGTAAACTATTCTTTAATGAAATCTTCCCATATGATTTCCCATATATTAACGAACCAGCAAAAAATAATTTAGTCGCTGATCAAATTCGCTTCTTTGCTCCTAAAGGCACAAATATTCGCGAATTTATAAATGATCAACCACTTAAAAAACCTATTAATAAAAAGTTCCTTGAAGAAATTATTAACGAAGTCTTTAAACGTTACGGCACAAGTAAAACTAGTGCGGTTCTAGACAAAATTAAAGATCAAGGCTTCAAATTTTCTACTGTTGCAGGACTTACAATTAGTCTTGCCGATATTACGCCAGTTAAAGGCAAAGAAGAAATTATTAATGATGGTGAAACAACCGTTCGTAAGATCAATAAAGCCTTTGAACTTGGTTTATATGACGAAGAAGAACGCTATGAAAATGTTATTAAAACATGGAAGAGCGTTACTGCTAAAGTTGAAGATAATCTTCTTGATCAATTTAGTAAAGAAACTCGTAATCCGCTTTATCTTATGTTCGATAGTGGCGCACGAGGAAAGAAGAGTAACTTCCTTCAACTTAAAGGAATGCGCGGCGTCATGGCTGCTCCGAGCCGTGGCGGAAAAGTAAAAGAAATCGAAATTCCTGTTAAGAGTAACTTCCGTGAAGGAATTAGTGTTTCAGAATTCTTTATTGCCTCGCACGGTAGTAGAAAAGGTGGTGCTGACACAGCCTTAAAAACTGCTGACTCCGGCTATTTAACCCGTCGACTCGTTGATATTGCTCAAGATGTCATCGTTCGCGAACAAGATTGTGGCAGTGAATATGGCTTTGTTGTTACAGCAATCCATGAAAAAGGCGTCACTGATGTTACTAAACCTCCAATCGTTCCACTTGCTGATCGAATTGAAGGACGCTTTAGCGTTCATGATATTGTTCATCCAAAAACTGGTGAAATTCTTTGCCCAGCAAATACGATGATAAGCGAAGAAATGGCTAAAACTATTGAAGAGGCTGGTGTAATTGAGGTTGAAATTCGTTCAGTCGTTTCTTGTCAAACTGAAAACGGTATATGTGCTCACTGTTACGGCCGTAACCTAGCTACAGGAAAACTTGTTGAAATTGGTGAAGCAGTTGGCGTTATGGCTGCTCAATCAATTGGTGAACCAGGTACACAACTTACAATGAGAACCTTCCACACCGGTGGTGTTGCAGGTGGTGAAGACGTTACGCAAGGTTTACCACGTGTTCAAGAACTATTTGAAGTTTATGATCCGAACCGTGATACAAAAAACCGTGATGTTATAAGCAAAATTAGTGGTAAAGTCGTTAGCATTGAAGAAATTGACAAGAGTTATGTTGTCATCGTTAAAAACGAATTAGAAGAAGTTGACCATAACACTCCACATGGTCAACGCCTCCGTGTTAAACTTGGCGATAAAGTTGCTTTTGGTGATCGTTTAAGTGAAGGTAGTATTTATCCGCGTGACTTACTAAAGATTAGTAATGTTACCGCTGTACAAAACTATATCCTTAACGAAGTTCAAAAAGTTTACCGTATTAGTGCGTCGGTAAAAATTAGTGATAAACACCTTGAAGTAATCGTAAGACAAATGTTACGTCAAATCGTTATTATCGATGGTGGTGATACCGAACTTAACCCTGGTCGACGTGTCTTTATATACGAGTTTACTCGTGTAAATGAGAAAGCTTTCAAAGAAGGAAAACGTCCAGCCGTTGGTCGAGCTATTATCCATGGCATTAGTAGCGGTGCACTAAACAGCGAATCATTCTTATCAGCTGCAAGCTTTATTCATACACGGCGTATCTTAACCGATGCTACTTTAAAAGGTAAAGTTGATAATCTTGTTGGATTAAAAGAAAATGTCATTACTGGTAAGCTTATTCCAGCTGGTCGTGGTATCTTAGGCGAAGAAGAAAAACATGAATTACTTGAAAACTTCTCTGTTGAAGACAAGATGGATGAAATTCGCGAACACTATATTGATAAAAGCAAAAACGATTAATTAAATCGTTAAAACTCTACATTTTCCAAAGCAAGCCTGCAAAATCGGCTTGCTTTTTTTACTTTTACTTTTAATGTGTTAAATGAAAAGTAATAAAAATAAAGAAAAATCTTTATTTTTGATACAATACATATATGAAGAAGAAAAATGATTTTAAAAACATTATTGTATCTGCCCTAGTTTATTTACTAGTAATGCTAGGTGCAACAATCGCCTTTACGGTAGTTATAGATTTCTTTTTGCCGCTCTCTTTACTTTTTATGATTTTAATAAGCTTAATTGCTTTTATTTTCGCAAGAGGAAATTTGGTAACCATTTTCACCCCTTCAACTTTATTTTTACCTTTAATTTATATTCATATGCATCAAGGGGAAACTTTGTCTATTGGTTCAGTTACTTGGCAAATATCATTAGGTCAATTTTTAGTTTCAATGTGGATAAGTGGAATCATATATATATTAGGTGCAATTGTTATTCATTTAGTAAAAAATAATGTAATTAAAAAAATCTTTCCTCCATTAGGCATAAGTGCTCTAACAATTGCGATTTTATTAAAGGGAATCGCTTTAATATCATATGAAACATTTAATTATGATTTCGGCACATATAATCAAACAATTTTTGCAATGGTTGGTTTTCTTGGTGCTTTTATTGGTAGTTTATTAATTCGTTTTTTAACTCCTAATAAATCTTTTTTCCATCGTGTTTATATGTTCTTTGGCTTATTTATAGGAATTGTTTTTGTTTTTATCGCAGAAGGGATCGGATTATTAACTGGTTTAGATATTAGTGAAACTTTATTATTAGCAAAAATAGTTAACCTTGAAGTTAGAGATTCTCTACACTTTATGTCAATGCAATATTTTGGTCATTTGGATAAGTTATTGATTGATTGGAATCTATTTTTAATCGTAATTCCAACCGCTATTATTGGTGTGTTACATGTTTATCAATTAACTGTTCATATAAGTGAAGATGAATCACAATTAGCATTAACCAAATTAGAGGCCGAACGATTATTTTTTACTAGCGCAATTGCTAATATGAGCTGTGGACTTTTTAGTGCTCCATCTGTTTATATAAATACTTACATTGATAAAGCGTCAAATAAAAAAGTACGTGTTTATTCAATCTTACTTTTTGCACTTTTAACATTGATTTTGTTATTTATACCTCAAATTAGCGCGTTTTTCCTTGCAATACCAATGTCAATATATTTTGCTTTATTGCTTAGTTTTATTCTTGTATTTATTCTTCAAAATACTAGAGGCGCAAGAAAAGAACTTGAAGAAAATAAAAATATTGGTTCATATCTTTTATTTATTCTTCCATTGCTAATATCAGTAAGTGTAGCGCTTCTAGAATTGTATGATTATTTCAATTTAACCAACTTTAACATTTTCTTTATAAACGGAGTACGTGTAAATTATTTATTAATTGGATTTGCGACGATGATTCTTATTAACATCGTTATTATTATCGTTGATGCAATTAATCAAAAAAGAGAGAATAAAAACGTCATTACATTATAATTAAACGAAATATCGTTTAATAATCTTAAGTGTTATTTGTTGAATCAAGGGGCACTTTTCAATATAATATATAACTATAGTTTATATATTATTATCGGAGGTTTATTTATGAAAAGAAAAATCTTATTACCAACCATTCTAGCTTCCTTGTTATTAACTGGCTGCGGAAAACCCGAAGCACCAAAGCCAACCGCAATAAGATTAAGCGATGAAGATTACCGTGTTACTTTTAATGCAGCTCGTGAAGCAATAGGTGTTAAAGATATGCCATCAACGGGTGTTGCAAAAGTGTTGGTTTTGCCTGTTGATTTTGAAGATTTTCCAGCTGAAGATTTACCAGGTGGCGCAGAAAACTATCTTAACTACTTAGAACAATCATTTTTCGGAGATAGTGAGGATACAACTTGGGAATCGCTTAAATCATTTTACGCTAAGTCAAGTTATGGAAAAGTTACAATCGAAGGTAGTGTTGAGCCTTGGTATCGACATCCGAAAACAGCAGTTCAATTAGGCGCAGATGCAAGAGCAAGTGGGGCGGGTGCAGCAGCAGCCAATACCGTAAATAGATGGGCAATTAATGAACAAATCGCTGGTCGTAATTTTAGTGAATTTGATGGCGACGCCGATGGTTTAATTGATGCTATTTTTATGATATATAGTGCTCCATTTTTTGCTAAAAATCCAAATACAGGTCAAGCAATTAATAATGATTTATTTTGGGCTTTTAGATCTTCAACTGCTAATTCCCCAGATCCTGGTGATCCAATGCCAAGTAACTATATGTGGGCAAGTCAAGAATTTATGTTTGATGCAGGCTATCGTGATGAGTTAGGTCAATTACAACATTGGACAACCGAAGAGTTAGCAGCAGGGACTGCTAAAACTGATAATCACACATTTATTCATGAAACTGGTCATATGATGGGTTTAGATGATTATTATTCTTATGATAGAGCATCTGGTGACTTTGGCGGTTTAGGTGGATTAGATATGATGGACTACAATGTTGGCGACCATAACGGCTATTCGAAATGGATGTTAGGTTGGTTTCATCCACAACTTATCGTTAGTGAGGGTGAAGTTACTCTTAAACCAATAGCAACAAATGGTGATGCACTTGTAATACCTGCAAATTGGACAGGAAATGTTAATAGCGAATACTTATTAATTGATTACTATACACCTGAAAACTTATTTAAATATGATAGCGATTTTTCATATTCGGGTGCATATCCACAATTTTATAGCATTCCGGGTGTACGTGTATTTCACGTTGATTCAAGAACTGGTTATGTTCAAATTAATGGTCCTGGTGACTATTCATTTTCTAATTATGTTGATAATGTTGGTCCAATGACAAGCAGTGGATTCTATGCCATTATTGCTGCAAATAGTGTGTCACGTACTTTCCATACTGATAGCACAATGAAAAAGTGGAAACTTATTCAAATGCTTGAACGAGACGGACAAAATCGTCTTGAAGGTTCAATGGCTATTGCGACCGATGATATGCTTTTCCAAGCCGGAGATACTTTCGGAGTTACTACATTTGCCGATTGGAAATTCCGTGGCGGACAAGAAGTACCATTTAAATTTGAAATTACAAGTATGAATGCTGAAGGCGTTACAATTAAATTTTTTAAATAAAATAGAAGCATTTTATGATTAAAAAGAAAACAGCAAGAACCTTATTATTAGGTTTAACAACTATTATGCTTTTAAGTGGATGCCGTCTTATCGGAGCTCTTTGGCCATCTTCTTCAACTAGTGAAGATGATCCAACTAGCACTACTTCATCCACTTCAACGACAACAAGTATAACTACATCGGATCCGACTTCTAGTGAAACACCACCTCCCAGTAGTGAAACCCCAACAAGTCAAGAACCAGGGGATGGCTATACTAGACCTGGATATAGTTCTCAAAATTTTAGAGAACTTGCACAGGCTAAAGGACTAGAGGCGTTAGAATCAACCGGCACTCAAAGTGTTTTAGTTGTACCAGTTGACTTTACTGATTATCGCGCAGCTAGTCAGTTAGGCGGTGCGGCAGCTTCTAAAAATAGAATCGAAAAATCTTTCTTTGGTTCAACGAGTGAAACAGGATGGCATTCAGTTAAGACATACTTCCATAAGAGTAGTTATGGAAAACTTAATGTATCTGGAGAAGTGCTTCCTTGGTTAAATTTACCTATTTCAAGAGATGCTTTTAAAACGATTAAGAATTCAAATCCTTCTTATGATGATAATACATACTACGTACTTGATAAAATTAAGGAACAATATCCTGATAAAATGAAAGAATATGACAAAGATGGCAACGGATATGTTGATGCTCTCTTTATTGTTTATGCTTGTCCCT
Source organism: Erysipelotrichaceae bacterium (assembly GCA_012518455.1). GTDB lineage: Bacteria > Bacillota_I > Bacilli_A > RFN20 > CAG-826 > JAAYSA01. The sequence goes on from JAAYSA010000016.1 coordinate 11,650, forward strand.
TCGATTCAAGCGATCCAGATATGACATTTTGGGCTTATGTTTTTTGGGATATGAGATACGACCCTAATGTAAGCAATCCTGAATTTAATGTGTATGGCTGGGCTTCATATCACTTTATGGATGATGCTCCTTATATTCCATTTACAACAACAAAAGCATATGAGATTGATGCTCATACATATATTCATGAATTTGGAAACATTTTAGGACTTGATGATTACTACAACTATGATGGTTTTGGAACCGGTTATCTAAATATGAGTGGTGGTATTGATATGCAAGCTTTTAATATTATCGATCACAATATGTATAGTAAATTTGGTCTACAATGGGCTCAACCATATCTGGTAAACGATACTACGACAATTAACCTAAAACCCGCGCATTCTTCAGGTGAATTCATTATTATTCAAGACGATTATTTTGGTTCAGCTTTTGATGAATATATTTTAATTGAGTATTATCAACCTAAAGGTCTCAACTACATGGATTCTACTATTGGTTATAGTAACGGTGCCAGTGGTCACTCATTAAATGGAGTTCGCATTTGGCATGTGGATAGTAGAATGTTTCTCTTTAATGCTAGTTATAACCCAATAAGTTACGATCAAGTTCAATATATTAAGGATTTTGATGGAAATAGTTTCACTGCTATTGGTCCTTCTAATACTCCATCTCGATCAATTTATAACGATGTTTACTACCTTCATTTACTTGAAAGTACTGGTATTAACACATTTAAAGATGGCGGAATTGCTAGTGATGTAACTTTATTTAAACAAGGTCAAACATTTACTCCTTCAAGTACATTCTTTAAATACGGCAATAAATTTAATAGTCAAAAAACAATTGGTTATACAATTTCAATTGGTCAAATGACAAATCAAGAGGTTGTTATAAACATCACAAAAACGGCCTAAAGGAGACAAAAATGGCGTGTAATAGAAATAGAAACCGGACTCTAATAAGTGTATTATTTTTATTAGCACTATCAAGCTGTAAAGGTTTGATTTTTAAATTTGAACCTTACGAATATAAGATAGTTCCAAAAGAAGATGTCGCAATTGTAGATAACGGAGTCTATTTTAAGCCAGATTCATTTACCAAGTCTTATGAAGATGTGTTTCGCTCACACCCACTTAAAGCTAGAAGGCGAATTAATCTAGATGTAAAAGGTGATGTTAATTTACTAGTATTACCTATAGAATTTAGTGATTATAAAGCTGATTTACTAGATGGTAATAACGGTGAAGATGCACATAAAATTATTCAAAATGCATTTTTCGGCAAAGAAGAAGTGACGCAATGGCATTCCGTTGCGTCCTTTTACGATGCCTCAAGTTATGGGAAACTAAAAATTCATGGTGAAGTTGCTCCATGGTACGAACTAGGTGAAGATTATTCAATTGCAAAAATTAATGATCCCGCAAATATTGGAAGAGATAAACAAACCATAACAAAAGAAATACTTCGTCGTGCAGTAGCCCATTACAAAAGAGAAAATCCTGAAAAAATCTCAAATTTTGATTTAAATGAAGATAATGTTATAGATGCTGTTTATCTAATTTATACTCATCCAATCAAAATAAATCGAGATGAAACAAGTAGTTTATTTTGGGCTTACTCGGCATTTGATAATATAGATAGTCATAATGTAGAACTTGAAGGTCCACCGCCTTATGCAAATGCATATAGCTGGAGTTCATATGAATTTATGAGAGTTAACAATAGTTTATTTAAAAATAAACCAGATGCTCACGCTTATATTCATGAAACTGGTCATCTTCTTGGTTTGCCTGATTATTACAACACTAACTTAAATAGCAAAGATAATCCTCTTGGAGGCTTTGATATAATGGACTATACAGTTGGAGATCATACAGGGCTTTCAAAGATGTTTTTAGACTGGGCCTATCCTAAAGTTATTACGGGTCCAGGCGTAATTACTCTTCGCCCATTTACGAAAACTGGTGACCTTGCCCTAGTTACAAATAATTGGAATGGTTCGGCGGTTGACGAGTATTTACTCCTTGAATTTTACGCACCAATTGGACTAAACCGGCTTGATTCTTTTATTAATACAACCTTTAATTTGCCATCTGATTTTGGTCTAAAAGTATATCACGTTGATGCTAGAACAATCTTTGTTGATCAAAGTAGCATGCCATATACTTTCTATTATTCTAATGGGCAAGAGAAACCTGAAAATATGATAGAAGAATTAGCTCATTCAAATAGTGATGCTGGCCCATTTAAAGGTAAGTTTACCGGCATACCGCTTTATAAATTATTAGAAGCAAGCGGAGAAAACACATTTGTTAATGGGGAAAAAGCGACTAATGAAACATTATTTAAAAATGGACTTGTTTTTGGTCGTGATGTTTTTGCTGACTTTAGCTTTAATTCAAAAGGTGATCTTCCATTTAACTTTGAAGTAGTTAAAATTACCAAAGATAATATTACAATTCGTTTTACCTCTCATTAGAGAGGTCATTTTTATAAAAAAGTATATTTTATACTTGACACTAAGCCTATGTGCGTATAAAATATTTGAGCGTGTGACCTGAAGGGTCGTTTTTTAAGAAAAACCCATGATACACCCGGATGTGTGGCACGCTAACTAAATTAAATTAATTATTAGAGAAAGGAGAGCATTATGCCTACAATTAATCAACTCGTTCGCCAAGGACGAAAATCACTTGTTGTTAAAAGTAAATCACCTGCTTTAAATGTGCGTTGGAATTCACTAAAAAGACGTTCAGTCGAACAAAGCTCACCACAAAAGCGCGGTGTATGTACTCGTGTTGGCACTTTAACGCCTAAAAAACCAAACTCCGCGTTACGTAAATATGCTCGGGTTCGTCTTTCCAATGGCCATGAAGTTACGGCTTATATCGGTGGAGAAGGACATAACCTCCAAGAACATAGTACCGTTTTAATTCGCGGTGGTCGTGTAAAAGACCTACCAGGTGTTCGCTATCATATTGTACGTGGAACACTTGATACCGCTGGCGTTCATGACAGACGTCAAAGCCGCAGTCAATACGGCACTAAAAAACCACAATCGCACGAATAATGATTGGTATATGATCCAAAACTAAAGGAAGGAGGAAACGATATGCCACGTAAAGGAAAAATCGCAAAACGAGAAGTTTTACCTGATCCACTACATAACTCTAAAATCGTTACCCGCTTAATTAACAAAATCATGTTTGATGGAAAACGCGGAACTGCCCAAACGATTTTATATAACGCGTTTGAACGCATTGAAAAGAAAACAGGTCAACCCGCAATGGACGTTTTTGCTACTGCAATTAGCAATATCATGCCAGAAGTAGAATTAAAAGTTCGCCGTGTTGGTGGACAAAACTATCAAGTTCCTGTAGAAGTAAGTGCAGAACGCAAACAAACATTAGGATTACGTTGGTTAGTTAATTATTCACGTTTACGTAGTGAAAAAACGATGGAAGAAAAACTAGCTGCTGAAATTATCGATGCCGCTAATGGCACCGGTGCATCAGTTAAAAGACGTGATGATACACATAAAATGGCAGAAGCTAATAAAGCTTATGCTCACTATCGATACTAGGATAATTTATGTCTGATTCTTATAAAATCACCCTAGAAAACACGCGCAATATTGGCATTATGGCCCATATTGACGCCGGAAAAACGACGACAACCGAGCGTATTCTTTTCTATGCCGGTCGAATCCATAAGGTTGGTGAAACTCATGAAGGTGCCGCCACGATGGACTGGATGAAACAAGAGCAAGAACGCGGTATTACGATTACTAGTGCTGCAACAACTGCTTTTTGGAAAGGAACAAGAATTAATATCATTGATACGCCTGGTCACGTCGATTTTACCGTTGAAGTTGAAAGATCATTACGGGTCCTTGATGGAGCCGTAACCGTTTTAGATGCTAAAAGCGGTGTTGAACCTCAAACAGAAACAGTTTGGAGACAAGGAACAAAGTATAATGTTCCCCGCATTGTCTTAGTAAATAAAATGGATGCAATTGGTGCTGATTTCATGATGAGCATTGATACAATGCACACTCGTTTAGCTGCAAATGCTAAACCAGTACAATTTCCAATCGGTGCTGAAAACAATTTCACCGGCATTGTAGACATAATCAAAATGGAAGCTTGGGATTATGAAAACGAAACCAAAGATGGTCCAACTTTAATCCCAGTTCCGCAAGATTTAGTTGAAAAATGCACAGTTTTAAGACAAGACCTTATTGAAACTATCGCTGCTTTTGATGATGGTTTTATGCTAAAAGTTTTAGAGGGCGAAGAACTAACCGTTGAAGAAATAAAAGCAGTTATTCGAAAAGCCGTTTTAACTGGAACTTTCTTTCCTGTCTTTGTTGGTTCAGCCTATAAAAATAAAGGCATTCAACTCCTTCTTGATGGAGTAGTTGATTATCTACCAAGTCCCTTAGACATTGATGGTTTTAAAGCAGAGCGCATGGATGGTACCCAATTTTTACTACATAGCGATGAAGAAGGCCCCCTTGCTGCCCTTGCATTTAAAATTGCGACCGATCCTTTCATTGGTCGCCTTGCCTATGTTAGAGTCTATTCAGGAACATTAAAAGCAGGAAGCTATGTACTTAATTCAACAAAAGGGACCAAAGAAAGAATCGGTCGCCTTGTCTTAATGCATTCAAATCACCGTGAAGAAGTTAATGAACTTAAAGCTGGAGACATTGGTGCAGTTGTAGGTTTTAAAAACACAACAACTGGCGATACCATCTGCCATCCAGACCGTAAAATTATTCTTGAAAGAATGGAATTCCCAGAACCTGTTATTGAAGAAGCGATTGAGCCTAAAACAAAGGCTGATCAAGAAAAGATGACAATAGGTTTACAAAAACTAGCAGAAGAAGATCCGACTTTCCGCGTTCATACGAATCCTGAAAGCGGACAGACGATTATAGCTGGTGTTGGAGAATTACATTTAGATGTTCTTGTTGATCGTTTGCGACGTGAATTTGGCGTTGATGTAAACGTTGGTGCACCGCAAGTTGGTTATAGGGAAACTATTAAGAAAACTGCAGAGGTTGAGGGCAAGTATGTTCGTCAATCTGGTGGTCGCGGTCAATATGGTCATGTTTGGATTCGTTTTGAACCAAATCCAGGAAAAGGCTTTGAATTTGCCGAGGAAATCGTTGGTGGAACTGTTCCAAAAGAATACATTAAACCAACAGGTGAAGGCTTAAAAGATAGTCTTGATCGCGGCTTAATTGCAGGCTATCCAGTTATTGACTTAAAGGCTACCTTATTTGATGGAAGTTATCACGAAGTTGATAGTTCAGAATCAGCTTTTAAAATCGCGGCTTCTCTTGCATTAAAGGAAGCAGCAAAAAAATGCGAACCAGTTTTACTTGAACCAATTATGAAAGTTGAAATTACGGTTCCAGAACAATATTACGGCGATGTTTTAGGTGATATCGCCCGTCGTCGTGGCAACATGACTGGAGAGACACAGCGCGGAAATGCTAAGGTTATTGATGCAGAAGTGCCCTTAAGTGAAATGTTTGGTTACGTTACTGACCTAAGAAGTTACACACAAGGTCGCGGGAACTATTCAATGCAATTTAGTCATTACGGCGAATGTCCAAAAGCAGTTGCAGATGATGTTATTAAAAAAGCGGGATTTATCAACCGCTAAAACATAAAAATAGTGCAACTATTGTTGCAATATTTATAAACTTGCTATAAGATTAAATCGTTACACTTTGATTTGATTAACGAAATACTAATATGAGGAGGAAAATCAAATGGCAAAACAAAAATTCGATAGAAGTAAAGTCCACGTTAATATTGGTACCATTGGTCACGTTGACCACGGTAAAACAACTTTAACCGCGGCCATCACCAAAATCTTAGCAGAACAAGGTGGTGCAGTTGTGAAGGCATACGAACAAATCGACTCCGCACCAGAAGAAAAAGCACGCGGAATTACGATTAATACCTCGCACATTGAATATGAAACAGCGACACGGCACTATGCCCACGTCGACTGCCCAGGGCACGCTGACTATGTTAAAAACATGATTACCGGTGCAGCCCAAATGGACGGAGCGATCTTAGTTGTCGCAGCGACCGATGGCGTTATGCCACAAACCCGTGAACACATTCTCCTTGCTCGCCAAGTTGGTGTTCCTTGCGTCGTCGTTTACTTAAACAAAACCGACTTAGTCGATGACCCAGAACTCGTTGACATCGTCGAAATGGAAGTTCGTGAACTACTTAGCACATACGGTTTTGATGGTGACAATGCACCAGTCGTTCGTGGCTCCGCTCGCTTAGCTCTTGATGGTGATGCAGAAGCTCGTAAGTCAATCCTTGAACTTATGGATGCTGTTGATGCTTATGTTCCAGCTCCAGTTCGTGACAACGAAAAACCATTCTTACTTCCAATTGAAGACGTTATGACAATTTCTGGTCGTGGTACAGTTGTTACCGGTCGTGTTGAACGCGGTACAATTAAACTTAACGAACCAGTCGAAATCGTTGGTATCCGTAAAACCAGAAGTACAGTTGTTACTGGTCTAGAAATGTTCCGTAAACTTCTTGACACCGCTCAAAGTGGTGACAACGTTGGTGTTTTACTTCGTGGCGTTGCACGTGATGAAGTTGAACGCGGTCAAGTCTTAGCAGTTCCTGGTTCGGTTAAACCACACACAAAATTCACAGCCCATGTCTACGTTTTAAGTAAAGATGAAGGTGGCCGTCATACTGCTTTCTTAAGTAACTATCGTCCACAATTCTACTTTAGAACAACCGACATTACTGGTGTTATCACACTTCCAGCAGGAGTTGATATGGTAATGCCTGGTGATACAGTTGAACTTACTGTTGAACTAATTCACCCAATCGCTGTTGAAAATGGTACCAAGTTCTCAATCCGTGAAGGTGGCAGAACCGTTGGTGCTGGAACAGTTACCGAAATCTTAAAATAAGATTCTAACTATTCTAAATAGCAAAGGCTCGTTTACGAGCCTTTTTTTATTTGAGTTATCTCTTTCTTTTGCTACAATAATAGATAGCAGAAAGAAAATAATATTATGAAACAACAAAAAAAAGAAGTTATTGAAAATAAATTTATAACAGCAGCTCCTTTTGGCCGTCGTTTAGGAGCTTTTGCTTTTGATGCACTTTTAATGGTTGTAACATTTTTCTTGTTTTCCGTTATTTTACGACCAATTATGAATGCTACTGTAGATTTAAAAACTAAGGTTTCGCTTTATGAAGCCAATATGAAAAAAAGTCATCTTGTATATTTAGATCATCAACTAGATGAAGGTATTCCAATTGAAGAAATTAAAATTACAAGCAATACTATCCAACCTGGGGATTACGCTAAAAGAACATATCTTTTTTACACCGACTTTTTAGCTAATAATTATCCAAA
>JAAYSA010000017.1 GCA_012518455.1 Erysipelotrichaceae bacterium
GTTGTAATAAATCCAAAGCCTTTATTTTTATTGAACGTTTTTACTGTTCCCTTCATCATTAATCCTTTCCTTACATGTGATAATTCTATCACATTTGCAACAAAGAGACACCTTAATTTTTTACAAAATACTCTTTTATCATAAAGATTGATTAAATAATGTGAGTGGATTGCCTTTTTTTAAAGTGAAACTTGAAATAAAACCTCCAATAATAGCAATAACTATACCAATAAAAGTAACAAAAATATGTGGAATTATATTAAACGAGAAAAGAACATTATTCATAAAGTATTCGCTTAATTTAATATTAACCACAATATTAATTACAAATAACAACAAATTCGAAAATATACTGCTAATTAATCCAATAATGACAGCGTTACTAAAAAATATTGACCTAATCTCATTAATGTTTATTCCTAAAAATCTAAATAGATAAAATTCCTTTTTACTTTCTATAATCGTTAATTGAATTACCATGATAACAATAATAATTGAGATAAATAGGGCAAATATTGACATAAATAGCAATAATTTAGTAAATCGATTAATAGTTTCATCAATCCCCTTACTAAGATCTTTAGAAGGATTAATTATTTGTAATTTTGGATTTTCTTGCTTAATTCTTTCAATTTCTTGATCGCTTAATTTCTCATTATCTTTTAATGTAATTAATGCGCCATTTGGAATTATTTTATGTGCCCCAAAACCTAAAAAATCTTTATAGAAAATAATCGGCCATAAAGATTTGTGATAAAAAGCAAGCTTTTCTTCGTTAATAATGCTAACAACTTTTAATTTCTGATAAACATAATTTACAATCATGTTTCCATTAATTGCTTGAATGCGCTCTTTTTCTGTTGCAATAAAAATCGTCTTATTTATTGACTCAACATTATGACCAAATAATTTATTTTCAAGACCTTTACTAATAATAATTTCATTATATTTCAATTTGTTTTTATCCGCGTTTTGTTCTTTTAAGGCAGAAAATGTGGCGTTTTCTTTATTACCCAGACTTAAACTAGATGATGCCGTTCCATCAGGCATATTAAAATGTTCGTAGTTGTTAATATCTCGTTTTTGATCTGCAAAGAGAACTTCTTCCAAAAGAGACTCACTGCTTGAAAAATATAAGGGGTTTTGGAACCCTGATATTAGTGAATTGCCTATAGTCATAAATGAACCCGTTGCGGTATAAAAATATGATTCTGTTTTGTTAGAAAGGTAATCTAATGACTGATATTTTGAAATTACTGGATATCCATATGGTTTTTTATATAAAAGGATCCTTTTTTGACAGAAACCATTATCTAGTGTTATAAATGTTTTTTCATTCCCTAACTCAAGAAGAAAATTAGGATTATCAACAGATTCTTCACAAATTTTGAAGGATTCGTTTGATAATAAATAATAATTTTTCTTTAGTGTCCAAGGTAGTTCATCAATCTGACTTAAATTCAAATTTGATAAAAGCCTCATTTGGTTTTCAAATAAAACTTCAGGCAAACAAAGGTTATTATGAATAATACCTGTTTTATCAGATCTTCTAACTGCAACTAAATTAAATACTTGTTCATCTTCATATCCCCATTCTTCGTTTTCAACACTGATAATAATTTGAGGTTTGTGATAGGATAATTTCTCTCCAATTTTTATTGGTTGACTTTGAATGTTTAAACCGAAAATTTGATGTAAAAGGCGATAATCGCTTGGACCTAAATTTAGAATTATCTCATCATTTTGCAACGGATGATTAATTTTTGGATATATTGAATTAGAATCTACTTCAGATGGATGAATAATTTCTTTAAAACAATTTAATGATAAATCTCTAAAGTCATATGTAAGTCCATACATGTTTATAGTTGTTTCCACTTTTGTCTTAAAGAAATTATTGAAATCAATTAGATAATTTACACCAACAAATTCATTAGAAATATTTTGTTGATATGCAAATAAATAAGCTTCATTCTTATTACAACTCTCAATATTGTTTTGAAATTCTATACCATTTTTTTCTTGAACGATTAATGTGTTTTTGGGGATTAATGCATTAAATGTTTGGTCAAATTGTTGTTTTATGGTTGTCATTAACATCGTGCCCACACCAATTCCGATTAAACCAATAGATGTAGCTCCGATACAAATTGAGGTTCTTATTCTTTTCTTTTTTAAAATATTCAAACCTAACTTAAATCTTGTTAAAAGTGGTAATTTACTATTTTTTAATTTGTTAACACTAATTGTCGTAATTCTTTTTGCTGGTTTTTCCTTTATTTGTAATTTAATTGAAGAAACCTTCCCATATTCTAAATTAATGATTTGGTCTCCATATTGCTCAATTAATTCATCGTCATGACTAACCATAATCACAAGTTTTTCGCTAGCTAGAGTTTGTAAAATATTCATTATTTTATGTTTGTTTTCAACATCAAGAGCACCCGTTGGCTCATCCGCTAAAATAATTTCTGGATCATTAACTAGGGCTCGTGCAATTGCAACTCTTTGTTTTTCGCCACCCGAAAGAAGTGAAACATTTTTCGCTTCATACCCATATAATCCAACAAAAAATAATAAATCATTAACCTTTTTACTACACTGTCTTTCATTTAAAGAATCTAGTTTCCTTAAAGGTAAAACAATGTTTTCATAAACGTTTTGTGACTCAAGAAGTAAATAATGTTGAAATATAAAACCTATTGTTCGGTTCCTATAAATATTTAATGCATTTTCAGTGAAGTGTTTTAAATTTCGATTTTTTATTAATACTTCACCTTTATAATGATTAATAAAACCTGCAATTATATTTAATAAACTCGTTTTTCCGCAACCAGATGGACCTTTAATGCAAATTAAACCCTTTTTAGGAAAACTTAATTTACTAATATTTAAAACATTTGTTTGAGAATTAAAACTAAGCCTAACATTATTAAAAACAATCACTCTTGTGAAAGACTCCTTACAAGTGGTTTTTTTATAATAAAGAGATAAACAGATAAGTTAATGATAAATGTTATAAATATTAATGAAATTATAACTATGAAAAGGATAAAGAAAGGAATTCCTTTAATTGGTAAAAAAGGTGAGAAAATAATATTTTTTAATCCCGTATATTTAAAAATGTATTTATTGACTATTGTTATTATTGGTTTAGTAATAAAAATTGCAAATAGTGAAATTGAATTTATTATTACACCTTCTTTAAAATATGTTAAAAAAACTTCTCTTCTACATGCGTTTAATGAAAGTAATATACCTATTTGTTTTTGTTTATCATATATTTTTGTATAAGTTATAATACTTAAAATTGTAATTGTTCCTAATAGACTTATAATTAGAAAACCAATTAATGCAATATCAAGAAAAGATACAACACTATTAATTACTTCAATTGAAATTAAATTTGGGCTATTAAATTGCAAATAATTGGTTCCGCTTTTTAATGTTTTATTCATTTCAATGGCCTTTTTAACTTCCTCCAAATTGTTAAAATAAATACGAAACGAATAATTCGTCAAAGGATGATGATTAGGAAGTTGTAATAAGTATGTATATATTGAAGTATTAGTTTTTTTATAAATACTAAAATTCTCTAAATAATAGTTATTTAATGTTTCAAACCATGCGCAGTGAGAAAAATATATTTTAGGCGTTGACATAAAATCATTTTCATTAATTATCGCTCTTAATGATAGAAATAATTTTATGTCTATAATATCTTTTTGTTGGATATTATGTTCATCAATAAAAAAGATTTCATAGTTGAGTTTTAATTTAAATAAACAATTATTAATTGCTTCATCACCATATTTGTCAATTAAAGTATTTTTAAGTGTTTGATTAATTAAAATATGATAATCTATGTCTTTAATATCTTTAATTTGTTCAACAATTTGAGTGTCGATTTGTTCAAAAGACCTTATAAATGTTGGTGTTATTTGTATTTTTTCATCATTAAAATAGTAGTCTCCACTTGAGAATAAAGGCAAAAAGCTAATCGAATAATTCAAGGTAGGAAAGTACCTTTTCAACGACTCAACTTCGCTAACAAGTGGCCTTGTTGTTCTTACTAATTGTAAAGGTGAATCTTTTAAATTAATTACTTCGTTTTTAGTAAAATCTAATTCCTTGTTATCTAAAAAACCGTTCAATACATTATCTAAGTAGATTTTATTACCAATTTTAAAACCTACCATTACAAAACTAGCTAACAAACATACAAAAAGACTTAATGTAGATAATATATTCTTTATTAAATCTTTCCTAATATTATTAAATACAATGAGATTCTTCCATTGTTTTTGTGTTTTCTTCATATAATTGACCGTTTTTTAAATTAAAAATTTTATCAGCTACTTTTTTAAATAACTTTTTATTATGTGTAATAACAATTATTATTCTTTTATAACTTAACTTTTTAAAATTATCGACAATAATATTAGCTGTTTTTTCATCAAGTGCTCCAGTTGGTTCATCTGCTATTATGATTTCAGGATTCGAAACAATTGCTCTTAAAATACTTATTCGTTGTTTTTCACCACCAGAACAAAATTTCACTTTTTGATTAATAATATGAGTAAGTTGAAATTGTTTAAACAATAAATTTATACTTTCCAAATTTATTTCTTGATTTGTTATGTATGCACTTAAACATACATTATCAAAAGCTGTTAAATCATTAAAAAGATAATGGTTTTGAAAAATTAAGGCTATATTTGTAGGTTTATAATCAATTAACTTATCATTTATATAGACCTTGCCTGAAGTAGGAAAATCTAACCCGCTAATCAAATTCAATAAAGTAGTTTTTCCACTTCCTGATGGGCCACAAAGCACATATAGCCCTGGCTCATCAATCAAAAGATTTATTCTTTTAAGGACTTGTAATGGGTAATCCTTTTGCCAAAATGTTTTATTAATATTAACTAACTTAATTTTTGCCATAAAAAAACACCTCTATATATAAATTGGTTAGAGGTGTTGATTTTTATTCTTTATTTAATATTTGATGGTCTTGATGAGAAATAAAAGCCTTAACTTTTTTATTAAATTCATGTCGCGGCAACATAATTATATTACCACAACCCTGACACTGAATTTTTATATCAGCTCCTATTCTGACAATTTGAAAAACCCTTGTCCTATTTATACAAGGATGTGGTTTTTTCATTTCGACTAGATCATATAAATCAACCTTCATAATTAAATTGGTTCTTGTTCCATTTTTAGTGCTGCAGGTAATTTAGGAAGTCCAGGCATTGTTAATATTTTTCCAGTAATTGGGACTAGAAACCCAGCACCAGCACTTAAATTAATTTCACGAATTGTAATATTAAAGCCTCGTGGAGCATTTAAAACACTAGGATCATCAGTAAATGATTGAGGGGTTTTTGCCATACAAATCGGCAATTGATCAAACCCCATTTTTTCATATATCTTAATTTGTTCTTCAGCTTTTTCTGTATAAACAACTCCTTCTGCACGATAAATTTCTCTGCAAATTGTAGCTATTTTTTCCTTAATTGGCTTATTTAATTCATACAAGAATTTAAATTGAGAGTCCTTTTCTTCATCGAAAATTTTCTTAACCTTCGTTGCTAAATCAATAGCACCCTCACTTCCATTTAGGAATGAATCAAGGAAACTTACTTCATAACCTTCTTTTTTACACCAATCAGTTAAAGCTATGACTTCATTTGGACTATCATCTTTAAAATGATTGATTGCAATAACTACAGGCAAACCATATTTTTTTAGATTTTCAGCATGTTGTTTTAAATTTGCACATCCTTTAATTAGTGCATCAACATTTTCAATATGACTATCTTCAAGTTTGGCACCACCATGCATCTTTAAAGCACGGATTGTTGCTACTAAAACTGATAATGATGGTTTAAGATTTCCAACTCGACATTTAATATCAAAGAATTTTTCCGCTCCTAAATCTGCTGCAAAGCCTGCTTCAGTAATAACAGTATATGAAAGTTTTAACGCAAGGCGCGTTGCAATTAAAGAATTACAGCCATGAGCGATGTTTGCAAATGGGCCACCATGGATAATACATGGGTTTCCTTCAAGTGTTTGAACTAAATTAGGTTTTAAAGCATCTTTCATAAGTTTCATAATGGCATGACTTATTTGTAGTTCATCTAGTTTAATTGGTCGCCCATCTTTAGTGTAGGCAACAATAATTTCTTTTATCCGTCTGTGAAAGTCTTCACGATCGCGGGCAATACACATAATCGCCATTAATTCACTTGCTACCGTAATCATAAAGCCATCTTTTCTTGGCACTCCATTTCCTTCACCAAGGGCAACTTCAATTTCACGTAAAGCACGGTCGTTCATATCTAAAGCTCGTTTCCAAACTACACGATTCGGATCAATATCTAATTGATTACCTTGAAAAATATGATTATCAATTACAGCACTAATTAAGTTAATTGAACTCGTTAACGCATGCATATCTCCTGTAAAATGGAGATTTATTTCTTCTTTTGGTTCAATACTAGCTAATCCACCGCCAGTAGCCCCGCCCTTAATACCAAACACAGGACCTAGTGATGGTTCACGTAGACATAAAATCGCTTTTTCGCCAATACGACGCATACCGTCAAGAAGGGCAATTGATGTAGTAGTTTTGCCTTCTCCAGCTTTTGTAGGTGTTATTGCAGTAACCAAAACTAAGTTACCATCTTTTCGCTTTTTCATTTTTTCGAAAAGATCATCACTTAATTTCGCTTTATATTTTCCGTAAAACTCCAGATATCTTGGCTTTATACCAGCCTTTAATGCTACTAGATTAATTGGTTCTAACTTTTTCATTTTTACACTCCTTATATTTTTTAATTAAAAATGATAATGCTTCATTACTATTATTAAACCACTTTACAGGCAATTGGTTTTTAAAAAATGTATTTTGTCGTTTAGCATATTGCCTAGTACGTAGTTTTATTAATTGTTTTAATTCTTCTTCACTCATGTTTTTGTTCTTTATAACTTCTTCATATCCAATTGCTTTAAAAGCTGGCGAGGACGAATTATATTTAGATAATAATTGTTTAATCTCACTAAGTAAGCCATTAGCAAACATTTCTTCAACGCGTCTATCAATTAATTCTTCAAGTTCATCTTTCGATAGAGAAATTCCTACAAAAACAACGTCAAAAAGCAGTTCTTTTCTCTGTTTTGCTTCTATTTCACTTTTTGTTAAACCACTAGATTTATAGATTTCAATTGCCCTTAAGACACGACGACGATTTTGTGGATGAGTTTTAAAAGCAGCTTCTTTATCAATTTTCACTAAATATTCATATAACTCATCATTTGTATAAGAATCATATTCACTCATATCAATTTTTGGATGATCGATAAAAATATAATCATAAAATACACTTCTTATATATAAACCAGTTCCACCAACAAAAATTATTGCCTTACCTTCCTTTTTTAGTTGCTTAATTAATTCTCTTGCTTCTTCTTGATACCTTTTTACGTGGTATTCTTCGCTAATTAAGCATTGATCAAAAAGATAATGTGGGACAATCTGCCTTTCTTCAATAGTTAGTTTAGCGGTTCCTATATCAAGTTCTTTATACACTTGAAAAGCATCAGCGTTAACAATCACGCCGTTTACTTTTTTGGCAAATTCAAGCGCAAGACCGCTTTTTCCTGAAGCGGTTTGCCCACAGATTACAAAAATCATGTCCCCGTCCTTTTAAACATTTTTTCCAATTCATATTTAGTAAAGCGAATTATTACAGGTCTTCCATGCGGACAAGTATAGGGATTTGTTGTTTTAGATAAAGAATCAATTACATTTTTCATATCACTAATTGATAAAAATTGATTAGCTCTTATTGATGCTTTACAAGCCATTGAAGAAATTGCTTCCCTGTATAATTTGGTTAAATCTAGTTCATTTTCGTTTATTGCTATGTTAATTACATCACGCACATAAAGTTCTTCATCATAACCTTTTTGAAATATCGGCACTTCTTCGACGCGAAACGAATTAATACCAAAAGGTACTAGTTTAATTCCAACGGTTAATAATAATTCAAGTTTATCTTTTGTTAGAAGTTGTGTTTCTGCTGCTGTTAAATCGATTAAAAGAGGAGTAAGAGGTGAACGAACATGTTTCGGTTTAGATAAAACATCTTGAAAATGTTCATAGTTTATTCGTTCCATTGCAGCATGTTGATCTATTAAACAAAACCCACCTTCGCCATCTTCGCATACAATATAGGTAAGATTTAATTGTCCAATAGGTTGCAAAAAAGGACTCTTTATTACAGAATCGTCACCTTTTTTTATTTCTAGCGGCCTTTGAGGTAACACTTCGCTTTCTCGTTCTTGAATAATTGGTGATTCTTTTTCCTTAACACTATCTTCAAATTTTAAAGTTAATTGTTCGTATTTTTCTTCAGCTTTCTTTTCATAAATAAAAGGTTCACTTTGATATGGTCGAGCGACCAAATCAGTTTGTAGTAATGTTTCAGGAATTAATCTAATTAAAGCAAGTCGTAATTCAGTTTCTTTTGAAAAGCGTACTTCTTTTTTTGTTGGGTGCACATTAAAATCAACTAAAGCAGGTTCAATTTTAAAATTTAAGACTACAAAAGGATAACGTGTAGGGGCAAGAAAATCATGATAAGCATCAATAATTGCGGCTTGCACTTTGGGCATATAAACATTTCGACCATTTAAATTAACAATTATTGAATAGCGATTACTTCTAGCAAGTTCAGCCTTACCTAAATATCCTTCAATTTCATAATCCGGTGTTTTATAGGAAAACGGAACCAAGTTTTTAGCAACATGAAGCCCATATAAATTCATTATTGTTTCTTTTAAATCACCACGGCCTGATGTTTCAAGGCGCAATTTGTTATCGATATATAAAGAAAAAGCAACTTCAGGATGAGCTAAGGCTAATCTTGTAAATGTTTCAATCGTATTTGCATTTTCAGTATAATCCGCCTTTAAATACTTTAATCTAGCAGGAGTGTTATAAAATAGATTCGTTATTTTAACGATGGTTCCTTTTCTACTTCTTGCAACTTCAGAAGTAAGTACATTATTTTTTATTTTAACTAATGTGCCAACATCACCTTGAGAAGTGAGAAGTTCAACATTCGCAACAGAACTTATAGAAGGTAGTGCTTCACCACGAAATCCAAGTGTTTTAATATGGAATAGATCAAACTTAGAACTAATTTTACTAGTTGCATGACGAGAAAAAGCAAGAACTGCATCTTCTTTACTCATGCCTTCTCCATTGTCTTCAACACGAATTTCCTCTCTCCCTGCTGCAACAATATAGACTGCTATATTGTTTGCATTTGCATCAAGAGCGTTTTCAACTAATTCTTTTACAACACTTGATGGACGCTCAATTACCTCTCCAGCTGCAATTTGATTAGCAAGTTCAATATCTAAAACATGAATTTTACTCATTATCTAATTCCTTTTTAATCTCATATAAATATTGGAGGGCTTCTAATGGAGTCAATCTAGAAGGTTCGATATTTTTTAAGTCAATTAGCCACTTTGGATCTTCCTTAATATCTTCTTTTATTTGTTTGGTCGGAATAAATTGTTGTCTTTCTTTTTCTAAATCACGAAGAATCTGTCTAGCACGATTTACAACATCAAGAGGTAAACCTGCAAGAACTGCAACATTAACGCCATAAGATTTTCCCATCGCACCTTCTTTTACCTTATAAAGGAAGGTAACTTCATCAACTTGTTCTTTTACTTCAACATGAACATTTTTTAGTGTGGGCAACTTATCTTCTAGCATTGTTAATTCGTGATAATGTGTTGAAAAGAGCATTTTTGCTTTAACATTTGTTGCAACATATTCAATCATCGATTGTGCAAGAGCCATACCATCATATGTCGATGTGCCCCGTCCAATTTCATCAAAAAGAAGTAATGAATTTACCGTGGCTTTTCGTAGTGCATAGTTTGCTTCACTAATTTCAACCATAAAAGTTGATTGACCGCTAATGAGATCATCACTTGCGCCAATTCGCGTAAATATTTGATCAAATATCATTAGGTTTGCTTCTTTCGCTGGTACATAACATCCCATTTGAGCCATAATAACAATTAACGCTAATTGGCGCATGTAAGTCGATTTTCCGCCCATGTTTGGACCAGTAATTAAAAGCATGTCAGTGTTTTTGTCTAACAAAATATCATTAGCAACATATTGATTTTTTTGTAGCACTTTATCAATAACAGGATGCTTACCTTCTTTAATAATCACTAGACGTTTATGGTTAAAACTCGGTCTAACATATTGATTATTAGCACTAATTTTAGCAAATGAACAAAGAACATCAATTTCACTAATAACCATTGAAAGACGTTGAATTTGTCGTGTATATGTTTGAATTTCCTTTTGTAATTCAATAAATAATTGTTTTTCTAAGACTTGACGCTTTTCTTCAGCACTTAAAATCAAAGCTTCTTTTTCTTTTAAGTCTTGATTAATAAAGCGCTCGCCACCTTTGGTGGTTTGTCTTCTAACATATCCCCATTCATCTTTTACCTGAGGTAAAAATGAATTAGAAATTTCAATATAGTATCCAAAGACTGAATTATAACCAACCTTTAGATTCTTAATACCTGTTTTTTCGCGTTCGGTTTCTTCAAATTGAGTAATCCAACGGCGACCACCCTTAGTTAGGTCAATTAGTTCATCTAATCCTTCATGATAGTCTTGCTTGAAAATACCTCCTTCATTAATTGTTAAAGGAGCATCTTCTCTTATTGAACGTTGGAGTAATTTAATTAAGAAAGCAAAATCATCACATTTATCAAGTAATTCATTTAAATGTATATTTTTAAGAACGTTTAGTTTTTGTTTAATAGGTTTAAATGCTTCAAGTGATTGAAGAAGTTGAAGTAAATCTCGAGGATTTACATTGCCAAATGAAACTTTGGCAATAATTCGTTCAAGATCATACATTTGTTGAAGAGAAAGGCGTATCTCTTCTCGAACGATAAAGTTTTTTATTAATGTGTCAACAATATTAAGACGGCGATTAATTTCTTCTTCATCTCGGGATGGACGATTAATCCAGCTTTTTAGGAGTCTTCGACCCATCGCGGTCGCAGTATCATCAAGAAGCCAAAACAAAGAACCATATTTTTCATCGCTTCTAATAGTTCTTGTAAGTTCAAGATTAGTCCGGGAAAAAGCATCAATTAGAAGACTTTCTTTAGCCCTACTAACAACAATTGGTTTTAAATATGTCAAATCTCTTCTTTGAATTTTAACTAAGTAATTAATAAGTCGTGTTCCAACTTTAATTAAATCAATGTCGTTAACATCACTAAAAATTTCATCATATAAACCTGCTTGATAGTCATTATCTTCATAGGAAACAACAATGTTCATATGTGTTTTTAAATTAGATAAAACTTTTGAAGGAAATTCTTTGCGAACAACAATTTCTTTTGAATTAAGATTTGAAATAAAACTTGCAAGTGACAAAGCATCTTTTTCTAAGTTTGTTACATTAATTTCGCCCGTGGATATATCGGCATATGCTAGATGATATTCGTCTTTCCCTTCATCGATTGCAATAATATAATTATTTGGTCCTTCATCATAATCAATAATTGCGCCTGGTGTAACAATTCTAACAATATCTCTTTCTACAATACCTTTTGCTTCTGAAGGATCTTCAAGTTGTTCAACAATTCCTACTTTATAACCATGGTCAACAAGTTTTGCAAGATAGGAGGTAACAGCATGATGTGGGACTCCACACATTGGAATCTTTTGTTTGTTCCCTGCTGCTCTTTTTGTTAAAACTAATTGAAGAACTTTACTTGCAATTTCTGCATCTTCAAAAAAGAATTCATAGAAATCACCAAGTCTAAACATAATAAGAAAATCTTTATTTTGTTCTTTAATTGATAAATATTGCTCAATCATTGGAGTATACTTTGGTCTACGCATATTAAAAAACCTCTTATTTATTTTATCATAAATAAGAAGTCTTTTATTTTTATCTTTTAATTTTTAAAAAGTATTCTATTCAACGATTTTTCCTTGAAGGGAATAAACTTTTGAATAATCAATTTTTACATCGACAATTTTTCCTACCAAATCAATACCTCCATTAAAGTGAACTAACTTATTACATTCAGTATAACCACTGAGTTTGTTTGGGTCTTTTTTTGAAAAACCATCAACAAGCACCTTTTGAATTGTGCCAACTAGTTTTTGTGCATAAGCTTCGGTAACTTTTTCCACTTCCTCTTTTAAAAGATTGAAACGTTCACTTTTTTCTTCTTTTGATGTTTCATCTTTAAAACGAGCAGCTGGTGTTCCAATTCGCGGTGAGTATATAAAAGTAAATGCACTAGAAAATCCAACTTTTCTAACAACATCTAGCGTGTCTTCAAATTGTGTGTTTGTTTCACCAGGAAATCCAACGATTATATCCGTACTTAGTGCAATTGAGGGCATTTTTGCACGAATTTTATTAACTAATTCTAAATATGATTCTTTCGTATAGCGTCTTCCCATTCTTTGAAGAACTTCATTATTTCCAGCTTGAAAAGGTAAATGAAGATATTTCATTATATTAGAATAGCGACTCATCACATCAATTAATTCATTAGTAAAATTCCAAGGATGCGATGTAAGAAAGCGAAGGCGTGGGATAGATAACTTTGCTACTTCTTCTAAAAGTGAGGCAAAATTTGAGCCATCGTTTAGATCTAAACCATATGCATTAACATTTTGTCCTAAAAGAGTAATTTCTTGATAACCTTGTTTGACTAAAGTTTTGCATTCCTTTAATATTTCTTCTTTTTTTCTACTTCGTTCTTTTCCTCTTGTATAAGGAACAATACAATAAGTACAAAATTTATCACAACCATAAGTAATATTTACAAAAGCTTTGAAATCTTCATTTCTTTTAACAGGCAAACCCTCACAAATAGTTGTATCATCACTTGGAACATCAACTACTCTTTTATTTGTTTTTTTTACTAATTTAATCAAATCTAATAGATGATGTATTCTATTAGTCCCCATAAAAATATCAATATGACGATATTTATTTATTAAAAGTTCAAGAGCCTCTTCTTGTTGAACGACACAACCTGAGACAATAATTATTGGTTTCTCCTTTTGCTTTTTTAATCTCTTTAATTTACCAATTTCACCATAGAGTTTTAGTTCGGCATTTTCTCTAACCGCACATGTATTTAAAATAATAACAGTTGCATTTTCAACATTATTTGTGCGTTCTAGGCCTGAATTAGTAAGAAGTCCTGTCATAGTTTCTTCATCACGAACATTAGCTTGACAGCCATAAGTGTGAATAAAAAAATAACCATCTTTAAAAAGATGTTCGCCTAAATTAGTAATCGTTTCATATATTATAGAAACATCTTTTCTATTGCGAGCGACTTTTAATGATGGTTTATTTATATATAAAACATTACTCATTTACATCAAGATTAATAGATATAGTTTCAATCCTTGTTGTAGCAAAGGTCTTCTTATCAATTTCAAGAATAACTCCATTAAAAATAGCAGGTCCATTTTTACGATACTCATAGTATGTTTTAGGATCAAACCACATCTTATTAATTACGCTTTCTTTTTCTACACCAATGATACCCTCATTATCTCCACACATTCCAACATCACACATAAAACCAGTATGATTTTCTAAAATACGTGCATCATTAGTTTGAACATGTGTATGTGTACCTATAACAGCGCTTACTTTACCAGCAAATAGCCAGCCAATTGCTTGTTTTTCACTTGTTGCTTCGCCATGAAGATCAACAATATGAATCATTGGTTCGCTTTTTTCGATTATCTCATTAATAGCAGCATATGGACTAATGATTCTATCTTTCATAAAAGCTTGAGTCAAAACATTACTAACACGTAATTTAGTTCCGTCCTTTGTTTTAAAGATTTTACTACCTTCACCAGGGTAATGTTCAACTAGGTTATATGGACGAATAATTTCATTAGCATCTTCAATAAACAAGCGAATTTCTTCTTGATCGTCATAATGATTGCCTAATGTAATAACATCTATCCCAAATTCAATTAATTGTTCATAATGCCGTTTATTTAGTCCACGACCATGGGTAGCGTTTTCTCCATTAGCAATAACGAAATCAATCGCACGTTCCTCCTTTAAAGTAGGAAGAACGTTTGCGACTGTTTTTCGGCCAAGTTGACCAACAATATCACCAATAAATAAGATGCGTATCATTTTATTTTGCTGTATCAGATGCACGATATTCACGAATTACATTAACTTTAATTTGACCAGGGTAGGTCATTTCACTTTCAATGCGTTCACGAATTTGACGAGCAAGATTTAGTGTTGCTAAATCATCCATTTTCTCAGGAACAACCATGACGCGAACTTCGCGACCTGATTGCATAGCAAATGAAGTTTGAACTCCTTCATAGCTATTACAAATTTCTTCTAATTTCTCAATACGTTTAATATAGTTTTCAAGTGTTTCACTTCTTGCGCCAGGTCTTGCAGCACTTAATGTATCTGCTGCAATAACTAAATAAGAGTAAATAAAACTTGGTTCTTTATCCTCATGATGAGATTCAATTGCATCAAGAACATAATCTGGTTCACCAAATTTGCGGGCAAGACGGGCACCAACTTCAACGTGGCTTCCTTCAAGTTCAAAGTCGGCAGCTTTACCAATATCGTGCATTAAGCCTGCTCTTTTAGCAATTAGCGGGTCAAGACCAAGTTCACTAGCCATAATACCTGCAAGATGAGCAACTTCTAAGGAATGTTTATAAGCACTTTGACCATAACTTGTTCGATATTTAAGTCGACCAATAAATTTAATAAGTTCCTTGTGAATGTTTGGTAGTCCTAATTCGAAAACAGCTTCTTTACCTGCTTTGATAATAACTTCATCTAGTTCAGTACGAACTTTTTCGATCACTTCTTCGATTCTACTAGGTTGTATACGACCATCTTTAATTAAAACTTCAAGGGCACGTCTTGCAATCTCGCGTCTGATTGGGTCAAAGCAACTAACAGTAATGACTTCAGGTGTATCATCAACTAAAATATCCACCCCTAATAATTGCTCAAGAGTTCTAATATTTCTACCTTCTCGACCAATAATACGGCCTTTCATTTCATCATTTGGAAGTTCCACTACCGAGAGTGTTCTTTCAGTTGTTACTTCTTGTGAGTAACGTGCCATTGACATCGCTAAAAGCTCACGTGCTTTATCATTACACATAAGTTCAGCTTCTTCTTCACGATTTTTAATATACGCAGCAAGTTCTTTACTTATTTTCGCTTCAACTCGCTTAAAGAGTTCATCACGTGCCTCATTTGTCGACATAGCAGCTACTTTTTCTAGCTCTTTTGTACTTGAATCGATTTTCTCTTGTAGTTCTAATTCTCTTTTATCGAGAAATTGTAACTTTTTGTTGTAATTTTCTTTTTGTGCATCAAGACTTTGTTCTTTACTCATTAGAGCAAAGTCTTTACGATCGAGCGCTTTTTCACGTTCGTTGATTTGTTTTTGTGTTTCTTGTAATTCTTGTTTCTTTTCTTTAATTTCTTTATCAGCTTCGACCTTTGCTTCATACATTAATTGTTTAGCGTCAATTTCAGCATTTTTTAATATATGCTTAACTTTAATTTCAGCATCTTCAGTAATTTTAGCAGCAAGCTTAGTCGCTCGTTTAGCTTTTAAGGCAGGGACAAGGAAGATTACTAGTGCTGCAAGCCCTGCTCCGACTAAGAAAAAAAGAATAGAAAACAGAATAATTGATTCTCCTGTTGACATATTTTTTTCCTTTCAAAGACATTATTTATGTATTCAAGTGATTGTTATACTTAACTCAAAAGATATGCCTAAACACTTATAGTGCATTAAATTTTATATGTAACTCTCTAAGGAGAGAAATGAAACATTAAATAAATGTTTAGGGGTAATTCAATGAATACATTTTAATTATAACAAAATTTTGTCAATAATAAAGAAGGTTAAGAAAAATTCTTTGTTTTAAACAAAGTAGTAATTATTTTAAGTGAATGTAAAACATTAAAATTTATTTATTTTTAGTCAATTTTAAGACTAATTCTTCGTATAATTCGGGTCTTTCCCTTAAAAAGCGTTGAGCAGCATCTCGACCTTGACCCATTTTTTCGCCATTAATTTCGTACCAAGATCCACTCTTTTTAATTAAGCCGTGACTGACACCTAAATCAAGTGCTTCGCCTAGACGATTTATTCCTTTTCCGTAAATAATATCAACATCACATGTTCTAAAAGGCGGAGCAACTTTGTTTTTAACTACTCGAATTCTAGCAACGTTACCTATTTGTTTAGCACCATCTTTAATTTGTTCACCACGACGAATATCAATTCGAATTGAAGAATAAAATTTTAGTGCTCGACCACCAGTAGTTGTTTCGGGGTTTCCATAAAAAATTCCAACTTTTTCACGTAATTGATTAATAAAAATGATTGTACATTCTGCTTTGTTTAAAACTCCCGCTAATTTTCTCATCGCTTTAGACATAAGGCGTGCTTGTAAACCAACTTGGTTATCACCCATCTCTCCATCAAGTTCTGCTTGAGGAACAAGTGCTGCAACACTATCAACAATAACTAAATCAATCGCGCCACTTGCTGCTAACATTTCAACAATTTCAAGCGCTTGTTCACCAGAATCTGGTTGAGATAATATTAATTCGCTTGTATTTACACCTAAATTTGAAGCATAAATGGGGTCAATTGAATGTTCCGCATCTACAAAAGCCGCACGACCACCCTTTTTTTGGCACTCCGCAATTGCATGTAATGCTAGTGTGGTTTTGCCACTACTTTCTGGCCCAAATATTTCAATAATTCTTCCTTTTGGATAACCACCAACACCAAGAGCTTCATCTAAAAGAAGCGAACCACTCGATATTACATCAACATCAAGAGCTTGGCGTTCGCCTAACTTCATTACTGTGCCGCGCCCATAAGTTTTTTCAATTTCCTTCAGCGCTTCATCTAGTGCTTTATTTTTTTTTTCTTCGTTTTTTGCCATTAAAAAACACCCTCCTAATTAAAGGTTGGCAGAAGAATAGTCAATAAGAACTCTTTTTATCATTTCCCAGCCTTTTTCAATGGCTTGTTTTCTAATGCTATTTCGTGTTCCTTGAAAATTATAAAATTCTACAATTGCTAAATCTTTGTAGGCTAAAGCAATATAAATATCTCCTACTGGCTTATTTTCTTGAACAGTAGGTCCAGCATTTCCAGTAAAAGCAATACAATAATCAACATTAAGTATTTTTTGGCCATTTTTAGCCATTGCTAGAGCAGTTTTTCCTGAAACTACGCCATATTGTTTAATAAGTTCAGGGTCCACTTTTGCAACTTCTTCCTTTACGGAAGTAGCATAAGTAACCAAAGAACCTTTAAAAACGCGAGACGCACCTTTAATATCAACGGCAGAGCTTGCAAATAAGCCTCCCGTGACTGATTCAACCGCTCCAAGAGTAAGTTGTTGATCTAAAAGGTGTAATAAAATTAAATGTTTATTTTTCATTTTCTTCCCCCTTCAAAACATTGACGTTTTGTACGATATATATAATTCCGCTTAGAAGCGATACTAATGCTGCTATATAAATTAAAATAATACTTACATATCCCTTATCACCATAAAGAAGTGAAAAAGGCCAATCATTTAAAAGGAAAAGACCAATCGCTACCATTTGAAGAACGGTTTTAACTTTTCCAAAAATGTTAGCTGCCATTACGATTTTTTTAGTTGCTGCTACAAGTCGTAGCCCATCAACGATTAAGTCACGGGCAATCATTACAAGGACAGCTACAACTGGCATAGCAAATTGATTAGAATCATATGCTGCAGTAGCATGCGGAACTAATAAAATAATTAAAAGTCCATTAACTAGTAATTTATCTGCAATTGGATCCATGAATTTACCATAATCAGTAATTAAATTATGTTTCCTTGCTAAATATCCATCAAAAAAATCCGAGATAGAAGCTAGCAAAAACAAGATGAATGCTGCAAAATAGACACTATTTACTTCCCCAAAAATATAGGGAACTGTAATATTAAATAATTGGTACGGAAAAAGAAGTAAGCCAATAATAATTACGGCTAATAACATTCTTGCAGTTGTAATCTTGTTTGGTAAATTCATCTTTTTTCCTTTTTAGTGAGTATCGATCCTATAAGCCATGTTCTGTCGTGGATAATTATTTATCTATGTTTTCACATACGACGCTAGGTTCATTTCCCTGTTGCCGTTTCCCTTACCAAATTTAGGTTTCTCGTTTGTGGGGTTTACCGCGTTCCACCCTAAGCGTTTCCACCTAGGCTCCGTCACTGTGGCACTTTCAGAAGGTTAACCATATCAGTTGACTTAGGCTTTCCTTCGCCGTTAGGGACTCCTCCCTACCTAACGTTATTGTTTCCGTTAGCACAATCACTACGAGCATCTCAGCTCGTACGAGCATGGACTTTCCTCTAATAGCTAAACTACCAGCAATTATCCAGATCGATAGTTTTATTTAATTTTATTAGGGTCAATTCCTAGTGACCATAATTTCTTTTCGTAGGCACTGATTCTTTTAATCAAATCAAGATTTTGTCCTGTTTGTTGACTAAGTTTTTCATATCCGCTGACTTTATCTTTTTCACTTTGAAGAAGTGCCTCTAGGGTTGTACATCTTGCATAAAGACGGTCAACCTCTTTTTTTTGTGCATTTGCTTTCTTTTCTTCTTCTTTTTTAGCCGCTTCAATTAAAGTGTAGTCTGCAATAACAAGATCAAGAAATTCATCAACTTCTAAAGGATCATAACCTTTAACATTAGGTGTAAATTTTTGAGCATAAATCTTGTCAGAAGTTAAGTTTAATTTCTTATCCATTGCCTACCTCGTTAGTATTATAACATAATATGTTATTTAGCAATTTTATAAACTTGTTTTTTTGACAATTTTGTCAAAAAGAAAAGACATTGATAGTCTTTTCTAGAACCGTAAAAGATTTCCAATATTTTATTAAGTGGTCGTGATAATAATTTCTGATTGACTTTCAATAAATACGAGATGTTCGGGGAGGTTATCCCTATTAGTAACAAAAGCAATTTCATAGCCGTAGCGATACCCTGTTTCAAGGCGTTGATAAATTTTAGTATACCTAGTATAAACATCTACTTGTTCGCCGTTATAGGTAATAGTCATAATGTCAAAGTAAACTTGACAACAATTATAAGTATTGATTTCAGGATCATAGGTATGTTGTTGGTAGAAAAGATATTCTTCTATTCCAGTATCATAGGCATAAACAGTTTGTTCTGCTCTTTGAAGTGGATCAAATGAACGATATTCACAAAAATAAAATTCATCTAATTGTTTTGCCTGCTGATAAGTATAAGTATTACCATTCATTAAAATTGTAAATTTGTTATCTCCTAATGCGGTAGCATCAAAACCTCTTGTTTCATTTAATTCTACCCATACATTAGGCTCACTTTCAGTCATAATTTGCGTTGTTGTTGCGCTTATTGTCCAGCCTTCCTTAATATGATAAGAAGATACATAAACATAAGGAATGTATGTTACACCTTCTAGTATCATTAAATCATTTTCTAAATCATGAACTAAAGTAACTTCTTCACTAAATGTTCCATCTTGGGTTTCTTTTACAAGTTCACCTTCAAAAACGATTTGTGAGGAACTAACACTTACAACATAAAGTGTACTCCAAGGCGGGTTAGCTATCGCACTACTTTCCCACCATCTTAGACCGATCGTTCTACTGTTTGGTTGTCCAATAACATCCATACGAGGATATTTTGTCTCATTATCAACATAGTAATAATTATCAATCTCATAGTCTTCAGGGGTAACGGGTTTAGGTGCTTCAATATTAATTTTTGGGAATCTACCGCCGTTTATCATTTGTCTATACATATTGTATTCTTCATAAAGCCCTTCCAGTAAAGGTTCATAATACTCAACGCTAATCTGATATAGCTCATCATCCCATCCTGAAACATCAATTGTTCCGCTGGTAGTTGTCGTAATGTGCATAAACATACGCCCCGCAGTTTCATTAATTATTTCAAATTGATATTTTTCTACTGGCCAATTAGTTGAAAATTCATATGTAAGTGTACTTTCTTCGCTATTATAAAAGAGCGTGCCGCTAAACTCATTATCATAAAAATCAATTGAAGCAGTATCTGTAAGAGGATAAAAATCTTCACTTGCAACCGGAATTATCGTTGCATTTATCTTAGTAGGATTACTAATATGTACCCAATATCCAGTCTCGTTTAAATCAATGGGATCTCCAGACGTATAATCATCAATATCTAAAACTGCCATCATTTCTTCTCCGGTTCCTTCTGTAACACTTAAGCGATAGTGAGTTGCATTTTCATCACCAGTGAATTCGACAAATAAAACTGCTCTAGTTATATTTATTGATGTAATTTCTGCCTTAACTGTAGGACCATCTGGAATTTCAGTTTGGCTTGTACTCATACCTGAAGAGTTAGAATCATTGCTGTCACTTGAAGGCAAAAAAGGAAAGCGACATGAACATCCAGATAGAGTAAATATTAAGGAAAGTAAAATAGTAGTTACTGTTTTCTTATTATTCATAATCTTGTCCTCTTAATCTCATTAAAATATAAAATTAAGCATTGTCTACCCTTTATTTAGGACAAAAAGAAAAACGAGTTTTTATATTTTTTTAAAATTTTATTTTAAATTATGATTTTAAGACCCTTTTTATAGTAAATTTTTCTAGTAGCCGTTATAATAAAAAAGATATGAAAAAATTACTTAAATTAGTAGATTCCTATCAAACATTAGTATTCCTTGATTTAGAAGGAACACAATTTTCTCATGAAATGATTGCCCTAGGCGCGGTTAAAGTTCGTCTTCATAAAAATAAAACAATTAAACGATTTACTAAATCAATGAAGGTATGTGTTAAACCTCATGAAAAAATTGGTCGTATTGTAGAAAATTTAACTAAAATCACACCTGAAATCATTGAAAAAGAAGGTATTAGTTATAAAGATGCCCTAGTAGCTTTTAAAAAATTCTGTGGACGCGATTTTACAAAAACGCTCTTTGTTACTTTTGGTAGTCATGATATACGTATCTTAAATCAATCACTTCTTCATAGTAAAGACGCATCAAGCGAAATTGTTCATCAAATTAGTAAATCACATTTAGACCTTTCGCAAGTTCTAAGCAAATACGTTCGTGATGAAAATAGTAATACTTACTCTTTAGTCAATTTTCTCTCTCTTTTTGGAAAAGAATTTGAAGGTGAACCACACGATTGTCTCCAAGATGCTATAAATCTTGCCTATTTATATAATGAGGCCCTTAAACAACCTAAAATTATTTTTGAAAAATATGTGGCTTGGCTTGAAAAATATAAAAAAATGCCACGCCCAATCATTAAAATCGTTCAAAAAATTTCTAAAGACGGGGTTGCTACTTATGAAGATTTTAAAGAATTTGCCTATGAAGAAATCGCAGCACCAGTAAAAAAGAAAAAATCACGTCGTTGATCCATTATCCAGATGGTAAGAAATATCAAAATAAAAGTAGAAAAACCATAAATCCCCAATTAACAAATACCGCGAATCGTGGTCGCGCGCTTGAAGAAGCGCTTATTTTGTCAAATAACTTTTATAAAGAAAAAAATCTTGCACTAATTTATAAGCGACCGACACCGATTCGCGTCGTAAAAGTTGATTATTCTAGGGGGCCTAAAATTATTGATGCTTATTTTGAAAAAGAATCAACGACTGATTTTAATGGTGTTTTTAAAGGAAAATACATCGATATAGAAGCAAAAAGCACACTTTCTCGCACAAGTTTTCCTTTTCATAATATTTCCAAACATCAAATAAATCATCTTGAAAATGTTATTAGAAATGGCGGATTTGCTTTTTTTATCATTTCTTTTAGAAGTTATGATGAAGTTTATTTACTAAACGCATCCTTTATTATTGATCAGTATAATAATAGTAAGGTTCGCTCCCTACCCTATAAATTAATAAAAGAAAAAGGGCATTTAATAGAGCAGAAATTATATCCTCCTCTTGATTATTTGCCTCAGATTGAAAATAATTATTTTTAAATATTTTTCTTGGGTTCTTTACATAGACTAATTAGTTTACAGTCTTTACATTTTGGATTTCTTGCTAGGCATACATAACGACCAAAATGAATAAATTGGTGATGAGTTAATATATATCGTTCGACTGGTATTTTCTTTCTTAATAATTGCTCAACATCCTCTATTTTTGCACTCAATTGTGCAAAACCAAGTCGCTTTGCTACGCGAAACACATGAGTGTCAACGGCGATTTCAGGAATTTTAAAAAGTTCTGCTCTTACAACATTTGCAGTTTTTACACCAACTCCAGGAAGAGTTAAAAGATCTTCTTTTTTAGAAGGGATAACTCCATTAAATTTTAAGAGAAGAATTTTAGCGCTCTCTTTAATGTTTTTAGCTTTATTTCGAAATAAACCAATTGATTTAATAATGTTTTCAATTTCTTCAATAGGAGCTTCGGATAATTCTTCTAATGTTTTAAATTTACTAAATAATACATTTGTTACTTTATTTACTGCTACATCAGTCGTTTGCGCACTTAAAATAACCGCAAAAAGAAGTTCATAATCTTTTGAATAATGAAGTTCTGTACCTACATTTGGTAGTATTTCATCTAAATAATTAAAAATTAATTCTAATTTATTCTTCGTCATTTTTAGCCATCCAAGCTTGTTTGGCTTTTTCTAATACCTTTGCAACATCAGCGTGATTTGCGTCTGTAGCAGTCGAATATCCCTCATCTTTACGGTTTTTAGCAGTCGTTTTTTGTAATAATATACGATCTACTGTTTTAATTGAAAATTGTTTTTTACTCGTAGCTTCATTAAGTGCATCGATAATTTCGTTTTCGCTATATTCATATTGGAACCATTCTGAAATACGTTGAATTTCAAGAGGAGACAGCGGACGGCCAAATTCATTTTGAAACCTTTCATATAAATTAGTAACAGTTGTTTCAACACTTTCATTTTTATCATCTAAATATTGAAATTCAAAATCAATTTTAAAACGTTCATGAAGTCTTTTATATAAAGGCCTAAGGGAGGTAATGGTCTTATCATCAAGAGTTTTATATTCTAATAACCCTTTATTAATCAATTTAACTAAGATTGTATCAATATCTTTTACAGAGTAATTCATTCTAAGTGATAAAAGATCTGCTGTTACAAATGTATTTCCTTCTTTAATTAAATGTTCAAGCATAAAAATTACGACTAGTTCTTCTTCAGTAATTGACATAGTCTTATAATTTTCAAGTAAAAGAAACCTAAAATTTAATCCATTTGATATTTTGTCCATTTTGCTACCTCCAAGTTTTCCTATCATAATATTAATTTACTTTTTTAAAAGTAACTACCTAAATTAAACTCTTCTAATAGAATTTTAGTTTTTTCTTTATCTATTTCTTTCATTCGTTTAACTTCAACTTCAACTTTAAAAGGATTTAATTCATCAACAAGATGAGCTTCCTTTTTAATTGCTTCTTTTAGTTCAGGCGCAAGAGTAAAATCAAGTTGAATCGCAAAACGAAGTGCTCTTAAAATGCGAAGGGGATCTTCTTTAAAACGCACACAAGAATCTCCAATCGTTCTAATAATTTTCTTCTTCAAATCATCTAAGCCGTTTGCAAAATCATGTATTTTGCCATTCATATCTATATAAATTGCATTAATTGTAAAGTCACGTCTTAAGTAATCATCTTTAATATCTTTAACAAACACGATATTAGTAGGATGACGAAAATCTTTATATTCGCCCTCTTTTCTTAAGGTCGTAATCTCAATTTTACGACCCTCGTCTTTAAAAAAGACAGTACCAAATTTAGCAAAAGCCATTTCTAAATTTGGAAGAAAAGTACTCATTTCGCTTGGCGTAGCATCACTTACAAAATCATAATCAAAACTAGGAACCTTAAGAAGATAATCTCGACTTGTTCCTCCAATCATAAAAAGATTGAAGCCGTTCTTTTTAAAAATAGTAGCGATGTTTTTAAAATAAGTGAAAAGTTCCATAGTTTTATTATATCGTAAATCGATATAAAAAAGGCGCCGAATTGGCGCCTTTTAGTTGCTATACGTCAATAATTATTGAACGCGTTCTTTAAACAACTTTGAAGGTTTGAATACTATTGTCTTGCCACCAGGAATTACAATGTCGCTTCCATCGGTTGGGTTAACCCCACGACGTGGTTTGCGATCACGGATCGTAAAGCCTCCAAAACCTGATAACTTAACTTCTTCGCCTCTAACTAATGCTAGTTCGATTTCTTCGAGCATAGCATTTACTGCTAGTTCGGCATCTTTTTTGGCTAAGCCAGCTTTTTCAGCGACTAATCCAATTAATTCAGCTTTATTCATAGTCATCCTCCTTGATTATTCTATTTAATATTTCTAATTACAAATTAGCACATATAATCAAATATTACAATAATATTTTATTGAAGATATATTATATTTACTCTGATTTTAGTTCTCGTCGCATTAGTTGTTCAATTAGAGTATCTGGTTTTTCATCTAAATAGAGGACACGATATATGGCGTCAATAATCGGTACTTCAATATTATGTTCTCTTGCAACCTCATAAATAATTTTAGTTGTTCTAATACCTTCAACTGTTTTTTTGTTTGTTTTTAAAAAGTCACTAGCTGAATTAGCTTTACCAATTTCTAGACCAGCCTGAAAGTTTCTTGAATGAACTGAGTTACAAGTAACAAATAAATCTCCTAGACCAGTAAGACCAAGAAACGTTTCTTGGTGTCCACCAAAAAAAGTACTAAAGCGAACCATCTCTGCTAGACCGCGTGTAATAAGAGCAGCTCTAGCATTATCTCCGTATCCTAGACCTGCTAAAACTCCACTTGCAATCGCGATAGCGTTTTTATATGCAACTCCAAGTTCAGCACCAGTTTCATCTGTTTGCGTATAAACGCGAAAATAATCATTAGAAAATAGTTTTTGCACTTTTTTAGCAGCTTTTAAATCTAAACTAGTCGCGGTTATAGTTGTAAGAAGGCGAACAACAACTTCTTCAGCATGACTTGGACCAATTAGACTTACAATAGCTTCTACATTTTCAGGCTTAATTAATGTTCTAATAACATCACTTAAGCGCATCTCATTAAGCGTATCAAACCCTTTTGCAGTATTTATAAAAATAACTTTTTTATTTAATTTTGTGTTTATTTCGTTTAATAGCGATCTAAATGCACTAGTTGGAACACTTAAAACGTAAACTTTACTAAATGCAAGTGCTTCATTTAAAAAAGTTGTTGCTTTAATATTGCTATTTAGGATAACTTCATTACCAAAGTAAAAACTATTTTTGTGGTTGGTGTTTATATCTTTAACTTGGTCTATTTCAATTCCATAGATTAATACTTTATGTCCGTTATCTGCAAGAACTTGTGCAAGAGCAGTTCCCCATGTTCCGCTGCCAAAAACAGTTATATTCATTTTAACGTCTCTCCCTAAATATTAACTTGATTGGTGTTCCATCAAAATCAAATGCTTCACGAATCTTGTTTTCTAAATATCTTTCATAGGAAAAGTGTACAAAATTGGGGTTATTTACAAAAAACACAAAGGTAGGAGGTTCAATTGCGACTTGACTTACATAATATATTCGAAGTCTGCCTCCATTGAACATTGCAGGTTCATTTAATAATTGAGCATCTTGAATAATACCATTTAGTGCATTAGTTGCAATACGACGTTTATAAGCCTCACTTGCTTTTTTGATTAATCCAAAAATTTCATTAACTCTTTGCTTTGTTTTTGCAGAAACAAATATAATTGGCGCATATTCGATAAATTTAAATTCCGCGCGTATTTTGTCGCGATATTCAAATAGTGTTTTGTCATCTTTTTTGATTAAATCCCATTTATTTACGATGATAATAATTGCTTTATTTTCATCTATTGCGAAGCCTGCGACATGTTTATCTTGGGCTCTAATACCTTCGTTTGCATCAAGAAGAAATAAAACAACATCACTGCGCTCAATTGCTTTAAAAGCTCTTAGAGCAGCGTAGCGATCTACACTTTCAATGATGCGACCACGTTTTTTAAGTCCCGCTGTATCAATAATGACATAATTTTGACCATCTTTATTAAATTCAATATCAATTGCATCACGTGTAGTTCCTGCTTTATTGCTAACAATGACTCGCTCTTCATTAATTAGAGCATTGATTAAACTAGATTTACCAACATTAGGCTGTCCAATGACACTAAAAGTAATAGCATCTTTGTATTCTTCTATTTCTTTTTCCGGTAAATAACTAACAATTTTATCTAAAAGATCACCTATTCCAATACCATGTTCACTACTTACTGCGATTACATCATTAAAACCTAAAGCATAAAATTCGCCAATATTTCCGATGTGGATATTATCATCAATCTTATTTACTGCTAAAATAACTGGTTTTTTTACATTACGTAAAAGTCTTGCAACTGCATAATCGTCTTCAATTAACCCAAGTAAACCATCAACAACAAAAACAATAACATCAGCTTCTTCAATAGCAAGATTTACTTGTTCTTTAATTAGGCGTTGAAAAGGAACATCTTCAATTTCAAGACCTCCAGTATCAATAACATTGAATTTTCTTTTTATCCATTCAGTTCTTGCATATAGACGATCTCGCGTTATACCTCGCTCATCATCAATAATTGCATGTCTTTTCCCTATAATACGGTTAAAAAGCGTTGATTTACCAACGTTAGGACTTCCAATAATTGCAACAGTTGGTATTTTTTCCATTATTTGACCTTCTTTTCAATTATTGCAATAACTCGTTCTACTACCTGTTCGATATTTAAATCACTAGTATCAAGTAAAATAGCATCCTCTGCTTGTTTTAGGGGTGCGAAACTTCTAGATGAGTCAAATTTATCTCTACGTTCAATATCTTTTTTAATAAATTCCAAATCGCATTCAATGCCTTTTTCGATATTTTCTTTATATCTTCTTATAGCACGAGTTTCTACTGAAGCAACTAAAAAGATCTTAACATCAGCACTAGGAAGAACATAAGTTCCTATATCTCTCCCATCCATTATCACTGAGTCTTTTTTTGCCATTTCTCGTTGTAACTCTACTAAAGCGAGACGAATTGCTCTATATGAAGATACCGCACTTACATGTTTGGTAACTTCTAAACCCCTAATTTCTTTAGTAACATCAATCTTATTACAGAAAACTTTACCATCTTTATTTAAATGAATGTGTACATTTGGAATAACACTAGTGCAGTCCACTTCATTATTTGGGTCAATATTTTTTTCTAAAACATACCATGTAAAAGCACGATACATAGCGCCAGTATCGATATATGTTAAACTTAGTTTAGTAGCGACAATTTTAGCAATAGTGCTTTTCCCTGCTGCTGATGGCCCATCAATCGCAACACTAATTAATTTCATAAAAGACTCCTTCCAAATGTTAGTATTAATCCAAGAATTACTAATAAAATTATAAAGCCAGTAACTAAACCAATAATTAAAGCTTCTTTTCTTTTCTTCTTTTTTTCACGGAGTTCATTTTCTCGTTTTTCACCCTTAGGATCTAAATAATTCTCATACGCAGTAACAATTTCTTCAACAGTTAAAGATTTTGTTGTAGTCGAAATATTTTGTTCTTTAGCCTTGCGAAAATCTTCCTTAGTAACAATAACTTCTTCATTACTAGGTTCTGTGTAATCCTTCATCGCAAGAATTTCTTCACGATATTTTGCATATTTTTTTACTCTTGATTTTTCCATTTATATCGACCTTGCACTGCTCTTTTATATTAATATAAAGAAGGTCTAAAAGATAGTCTTTATTTGCTTCTCTAGTGTCGCTATCTAGCGATTATCTGACAATTATTTATCTTTCATTGAATTAATATATCTTCTCCATGGATGATTAGCAGGTGGTATATATTTCTCTCCTTTTTTCTTCTCTTTTTCAGGTTTGACATA
>JAAYSA010000018.1 GCA_012518455.1 Erysipelotrichaceae bacterium
AATATTTACTTATACGCAAGGCGATTTTACTGATTTATGTAGTGGGCCACATTTACCAAGTACCCGTTACATAAAACACTTTAAACTTCTTTCGCTCGCGGGCGCATACTGGCGTGGTAATAGTAATAATAAACAGCTGACGCGCATATATGGAACTGCATTTTTTAGTGAAAATGAACTTAACGAATATCTACATCGCTTAGAGGAAGCTAAAAAACGAGACCACCGAAAACTTGGCAAACAGTTAGATCTATTTATGGTTAGTGAATATGGGCCTGGTTTTCCAATTTGGCTACCAAATGGATTGACAATATATCGTCTTTTAGAAGAGTTTTGGTATGAAAAACATATGCAAAACGGCTATCAATTTGTCAAAACGCCAATGATTTTAAATCGTGACCTTTGGGAAGTTAGCGGTCATTGGCTTAACTATAAAGATAATATGTACACACTTAAAATCGATGAGCGTGATTTTGCTATTAAGCCTATGAACTGTCCCGGTGCAATGCTTGTTTATCAAAATTCTCTACATTCTTATAAGGATTTTCCTCTTAGAATGGCTGAACTTGGTACTGTTCATCGTCATGAAGCTAGCGGTGCTCTTGCAGGGCTTTTCCGTGTTCGTGCATTTACTCAAGATGATGCTCATGTCTTCTTGCGCCGCGATCAACTTGAAGATGAAATAATTAATCTTCTTAAACTTTTCGATGAATTTTACACTACATTTAACCTAAGTTATACGATTGAACTTTCAACTAGACCAAAAGAAAAATTTATCGGTGAAATCGCTCTTTGGAATGAGAGTGAAGAAATTTTAGAAAAGGCTCTAATTAAAGAAGGTATACCCTATAAGATTAATCCAGGTGATGGTGCCTTCTATGGACCAAAACTAGACTTTAAACTACGTGATAGTATTGGTCGTATTTGGCAATGCGGAACCATTCAACTTGATATGAATCTTCCAGAACGTTTTGATCTTACATACAATGATGCAAACAATAACAAAGTTAGGCCTGTTATGCTTCACCGTGCAATTTATGGCTCAATGGAGCGATTCATTGGTATTTTAATTGAGCACTTTGCTGGTGCCTTCCCACTTTGGCTTGCTCCAACCCAAGTTAGAGTTCTTCCGGTTAATAACCTATATCACTTAGATTATGCTAAAGAAGTAACTAGTGAACTTAGCAATTTAGGTTTTAGAGTACTTCTTGATGATAGCAATGAAAAACTTGGTTATCGCCTCCGTAATGCTCAAATTAATAAAGTACCTTATACACTTGTCGTCGGCGATAAAGAAGTTGAAAATGAAACTGTTACTTATCGGCTTCATGAATCAACAGAACAAATTACTGTTAAAAAAGACGCATTTTACGAGCTTTTACTAGAAGAGTTAGTCGAAAAACGCTAATTTAGAAATTATTTTATTGACACTATTATCATTAAATGATAAGGTTATATCGCAAAAGCAATTGTGGAAAGAAGAGGCGCCCGCTTCTCACCAGATTTACAAAGGTAAATTGGTCAATGCTACATTAGATTTCTAATTAACTAGGTGGGCGCGTTCTGCGCCCATTTTCTTTAGCGAAATATAAGGAGGAACTTATTATTAATTACCAAAATCCAAATCAAAAGCGGCCACCAAAGCCCACAGAATTAGTCAATGAAAACATTCGCTTCCCCGAAGTGTTAGTCATCGGACAAGATGGTCAACAACTCGGCGTTATGAAAACACGTACAGCAGTTAAAATTGCTCAAGAAGAATATAGTCTTGACCTCTTCTGCGTAAATCCTAATGGTAAACCACCAGTCTGTAAAATGATGGACTATGGCAAATATCGTTTTGATAAACAAAAGAAAGAACGAGAACAAAAACGCAATCAAAAGGCAGTTGAACTTAAAGAAATTCGTATGTCTCCTGTTATCGGAGAACATGACTTACAAGTACGTGTCAAACAAGCCATTGGTTTCTTACAAAATGGCGATAGAATTAAAGTTTCAATTCGCTACCGCGGACGACAACTAGCCCATATTGATGTTGGAGAGAAAGTATTAGAAAAGTTTCTTTCTTACGTTGAAGAATATGCAACGATTGAAAGAGCACCTGCTCTTGAAGGGCGCTTCCTAACCGTCTTTTTAGCAGCAAAGAAAAAATAGGAGGAACGAATTATGCCAAAAATGAAAAGCAAAAGCTCTTTAACTAAGAGAGTTAAAGTTACTGGAACAGGTAAAGTTAAGCGTCACTGCGCTTATCGTTCACACCTTGCTTCAAGAAAAACAACAAAACAAAAACGACAATTACGAAAGGCCAGATGTCTCCATGCTAGTGACTATAAACGTGTAAGACATCTAATTCAAAAATAGGTGAAATACTATGGCTAGAGTTAAAAGTTCGCCCCAAACACGGGCTAGAAGAAAAAAAGTCTTAAAACAAGCTAAAGGTTACTTTGGAAGTAAACATTTACTTTTCAAAACTGCTAAAGAACAAGTTATGCATAGTCTTAATTATGCATATCGTGATCGTCGTACTCGTAAACGTGATTTCCGTAAATTATGGATTCGTCGCATTAACGCAAGCTGCCGTCAATGCGATATTTCCTACAGTGAATTTATGCACGGACTTCGCTTAGCAAATATCGATATTAACCGTAAAATGCTAAGTGAAATAGCAATTAATGACTTTAATACCTTCCAAGGTTTAGTCACTACTGCTAAAACCGCACTTAAAAAATAACACGTTAAAAAGCATCAAAAAAACTCACCTAATGGTGAGTTTTTTTAGAAAAATTTACTTTCTTCTTGCTCTTTAACTATTATTATTTCTCGTTCTTTTACTGAAATGTCAATCATTTCATCTAAATTAACAATTCGTGCTTCATATTCTAGGCAATTTTCAAGTTTAGGACGTGTTGTTGGATTTCTAGGAGTAAAAATCGTACAGCAATCTTCATAAGGAATGATAGATATTTCATAGGTTCCAATATGCATAGCAGTTTTAATAATATCTATTTTATCAACAGTTGCTAATGGACGAATGATTGGAATATTTGTAACTTCATTAATAACATCAATACTTTCTAAAGTTTGCGAAGCAACTTGACCAAGTGATTCGCCTGTCACGAGGGCTCGAGCTTTAATTTGCCTAGCTACTTTTGTAGCAATCTTAAACATAGCGCGACGCATAATCGTAATACAATATGGTTCAGGTACTTCTTTATAAATTGCTTCTTGAATTTTTGTAAATGGGATTATATGAAGTTTAATTTGTGGTTGATACTTATTAAGAACACTTAAAAGTTCTTTTAATTTATCAATTACAGCTTGTGAGGTATAGGGAGGAGCTGCAAAATGGATACATTCAAGTTTCATACCGCGGCGAAGCATATGATACGCTGCTACTGGCGAATCAATTCCTCCACTTAATAATAGAAGGCTTTTTGCTCCTACTCCTAAGGGATAGCCACCTGAACCGCTATATGTTTTATAGAATATAAAAGCCTCTTTTTCATATATTTGTATTTTTAGTAATAATTCAGGGTTATGAACATCAACTTTCATATTTGTGTTTTGTAGGATTACCCTAGCAATTTGGCGGTTAATTACATCACTTACTAAGGGATATTGTTTGTATAACCTTCTAGTTTCGATTTTAAAGGTCTTCTTTTTTTCATCTTTAGCAATCTCTAGTGCTACTTGTTGAAGTGTTTCAAGTTTATTATCAATAACAAGAATTTCACTAATTGCATGGATGCCACTTACATCTTGAAGACGAGAAATAATAGCATCCTTCTCCTTATCTAAAAAAGAGATATAAATATGATCATGACTAACATCATATGTCACATTAAAAGATTTTAGGGCATGTTTAATATTGTCTTCTAACTGCTTTACGAAGTTTTTTCGGTTTTTACCTTTAGTTATTAATTCACCGAAGTGAATCATTAATTTTCTATCCATACTTCACCTCGCTTAAAACATTTTTTAATTCAGTTATAAATTCATCAACTTCTTCTAGTTTAGTTTCATTAGAAAAAGATACACGTATTGTATTAGAAGCAAGGGATTCATCGTTACTCATAGATAAAATAGTTGGACTTAATTTATCAAGACGTGATGAACATGCACTTAATGTTCCTACATTTATATCTTTATTACTTAAAGCTTCAACAATAACAGAAGCCTTTCGATCAAGAAGAGAAAAATTAACGATATAAGGCGAACCTAAACTAGTTGAATTAAGTTTTACTCGATTAAAAGACTGCAAAAACGACATCATTTTGCCAAAAACGGCTTTAATTATTTCTTCGTTTCTTTTTTGATCATCAATTGCAAGTCGTAATGTTTTAGCTAAAACAATATTAGCAGCTACATTTGGAGTTCCTGCTCGATATCCTTCTTCTTGCGTCCCTCCACTTAAAAGAGAAACTAGTTTTATGTGTTTTTTTACAATAAGAGCACCGCTACCTTTTACACCACCTAATTTATGAGCTGAAAATGTAAAGGCATCAACATTTTGATATGAAAGTTCAACTTTTCCAACCGCTTGAGTTGCATCAACATGAAACAAACATTTTGGAAAAGATTTTAAAAACACGGCAACTTCTTCAATATCATTAATTGCACCAGTTTCATTATTTACTGCTATTAAACTACAAATAATTGTGTTTTTATCAATGGCTTTTTTTAATTTATCTAAATCAACCTCACCTGTAGAAAGAAGTGGAATTTCAACAATTTCG
Source organism: Erysipelotrichaceae bacterium (assembly GCA_012518455.1). GTDB lineage: Bacteria > Bacillota_I > Bacilli_A > RFN20 > CAG-826 > JAAYSA01. The sequence continues at coordinate 4,737 of JAAYSA010000018.1, forward strand.
GCTTCAAAATGCTTAGCAAGTTGATAAAGTGTCGCTCTTACACTTGGATGTTCACCAGCCGAAGTAACAATTTTATTACCTCGATTTTTGTAGTTTAAATAAGCTCCTTTAAGAAACATATTATTTGCTTCAGTTGCACCACTTGTAAAAATAACACGATGATTATTAAGATTAAATGTTGATAAAATGTTTTTCTTTGCTTGTAGAAGCAATACATCTACTTCTTTGCCCAATCGATGTGGACTACTTGGATTAGCAAAAAATGAACGATTAAGTTCATTATATGTATCTAAAATCTCTTGTTTAACTGCCGTAGTGGCAGCGTTATCTAAATAAATCATTGTTATTTTTTAAGACGAGTAAATGGTTGGGCGCTTTTTTGATAAGCTTCTTCAAAGCGTCCTGCATAAAATAGTTTTTCTACTTCTAAACCAAGTGTTTGCATATCACTAAGTTCATAGCGGTAACGATTAAGATGAATAATTGCATTTTCTGCAAGATGGGCTAAACTAACTTGTTTTTCAATATATTCAAGAAGTGTTTTACTTAACTCTTCTAGTTCTTTAGTATCAATATTAACTTTTGAAACATCAATTGGTGTAACACTAATAAGACTATAAATTGAATCGATAAGTTTATAACCACGATCAAATTTATCACTAAGTTGATTATTTAAACTTTCAACATTTAAGTCACGGAGAAGCATTTCGGCCTGTTTAAATTTAAAGAAACAATCTTTAATTAGTGAGAAAGCTTTTTCGCTATCGCTTCTAAGTGAATTAATAAAGAACATATATTCATCAATTAAATGTTCAGTGTTATTACTTTCATCTTGCATTAAGCGCATATTTTCAACTAAAACACTATATGGTTGTTTGGTTGAAGAATAAATAAAATTATCTAGTGTTCTTTTGGTATTAGACATGTTATCAATTGAAACTTTAATCATTTGAAGTTCTAATTCTTTTTCTTCACTTATAAAATAAACTTCTTTAATTTTAGGCATCATATTAACAAGGCGAATATATTTACGTTCCATTTCTGTGACATTATGATAACTTGCTTCAAATTGTGAAAGATAAATGTCACGTTGTTCAATTTCATAGTCCATACAGTCAAAAATCTTATTTATTTTACGGTCAATATCATTTAGTACTTGATCAACACCTTGAGTTTCAAATTGTTTTAAACGTTTTTCAACATCTTCAATAACAATTTCAAATTGTTCAATATTTTGATTAATTAATAAATGTTGTAAAGGAATATTATTTTTTTCCATCGCTTCATAACGTTGTCTAATTTGTTGAAGTTTTTGGGGAATTAGAGTTGAAGTTTTAACACATAAAAGCGGTAAAATTTTTAATGCCTTTTCTAATTCACTTAAGAAAAGTCTAATTTTATGTAGATACTGCTCTGCCTCATCATAATAGGCACCATTAAGTGCATTATCATATTGTTTAAATAGTTCTTCTAGTCTTGCGAAAATTCGATTAAAACTAAAATCAACAAGTTCAAGCTCATGTTTATTTTCGCGGTATATTCTCTTTATTAAGCGATACTTTTCTTTATCTGCAACACTTGCTTCTCTACTATCACTTTCTGGTTGAATCACTTGAACCAAATCGCGGTCAAGTTCATTAACTTTAAATTCATAGTCTTGAATTATTGCTCTTTGTTCAGGATAAATTTTACGAAAATCTTTAGCACCCTTAATTTGAGCTTCGTTTAGTGTTTGTAGTGCTTTTTGAGCGCGGCGATCATCAATTTCACGAATTTCAGTGAATCTTCTATAAAAAGCATCATACGTAGGTCTCATTAGTAAATTAACATCACTAATTGACTCAATTCGACGTAAATGTTGTGTATCTTTATTTAATAGTGTTGATCTAGCTAAATCAATGCGACGATTAAGTTCTGCAAATTGTTTTTTTACTTTACGACCAACAAAAACAAATTTAACTAATAGAAAAATAATGAGTGCTAAACCAACTAAACCTAATAGCCCCCATAAAATAATTTCCCAGCCTAACGATAAATAAAATAAATTTCTCACGATAATCACCTTTTTAATTATAGTTAATAAGACGCTAAAAGTAAATTTTAATTTACTTCATTTTTGTCATAAAATGCGTTTCAATCTTAGTTGTTATTATTCACTATAGTAGTATTTATGTTGAATTCTTTAAAAACCAAGGTGTTGCCCGAGCTTTTGATATTTATATTCTTCCAGTTTATCCATGCCATATATTTATGTGGTTGCTCGTTATTGTTGCTTTTATCAAAAATAGAGAAACAACGTTTTATAAAGGATTAGCAGATTTTACCTTCATCGGCGGTACTGCTGCTGGATTAATCGGTACTTTATTTAATATGAACTTCCTTAATGCAGATGTACCGTCCTTTTTAAATTATGATCTTTTAAAAGGACTTTTAAATCACATCGTTATGGTTTTTGGAACATTATACTTATTTGTATTTAATTATGTAAAACTTGAGGTTGTACGAAGTACAATAAGTGTTGCGATTGGATTAATTGGTTTTTCAATTATTGGAGTAATTATTAATACTCTATTTAAAATATTCAATATCCCAAGTGTTAACGCTATGTTTATGCTTGAACCCCCATTTAAGGAATATCCTTTTATTAATTTTCTTACCATTGGAATTCTTGGTTTATTAATTACCTTTATTGGTATACTTATATATGAACACTTCACTCTCCCTAAAGAAGAGCGATGGGTAACAAAAATGAAATTAGAAAGAAAAAGATAATTATGTACGAACAACTACACAACTTTTTTAAAGATAAAAATACAGGCAACTTTACCTTTAAAGCCTTTAGTCTAGCCCATATCTTATATCTACTATTAATTATAGGTACAATAATTTTGGTCATTTTCTTATTTAAAAATAAAGATAAGGCTACAAAAACGCGCTTAATTGATGTAACTGTTGCTATTGCATTTGGCCTTTATATGGCAGACTTCTTCTTAATGCCATTTTCAGAAGGTAGCATTAATATTGATAAACTTCCCTTCCATTTATGTACTTCAATGAGTATTCTAGTCTTTCTAGCCCGTCATAATAAAAAGGTTGCTAAGTTTAAAACCGCTTTTACTCTTTTAGGAATGATTGGGGCACTAATGTATATAACCTATCCTGCAGGTGTAAAGGAGGCTGATGGTTATAGTTATCGTATCGTTCAGACTGTACTTTACCACGGTTTAATGATTGCTCAAGGTGTATTTGCAATTGTTTTTGATGATATTGATTTAGAATGGAAAAATATTAAGTATGATTTATTTGCTATTCTTGGTCTAGCAGTTTGGGCTTTTATTGGTAATACGATGTATACAGGAACTTTAAAAGTGCCCTGTACTTGCGTTGAAGGCTGTCCTCATTACATAACAATTTATGACCATGACTTTAACTGGTTCTTTGTTAAGCACGATGCTCTTTATATTATCGATGATTCTATTGATATGTATGTTGCACCCTTTATGACAATTATTTCAACATTTGGAATGAGTGCTCTTGTTAGACTAATAAGTGTGCAATTAAAGCGTCTAATTAACAAAAAGAAGGTTAAATTAGAAGAAAATTAAACCTAAAAAATATTAAACAGGGACAAACTGATCCCTGTTTTTTTAATTATTAATTTTAATAATTAGTATTTAAAATCGAATTTAAAAATTTTAAAATATTTTTTTCTTGACTATCTCCTTATAATAAGTTAACTTATTAAAGCATGTAAGCAGCATGTAAATACAGCTCGTCTGATGAAGTTACTCTTGTTGGAAGTAACCAATAGCTATAAGGTGAAACCATTAATAACTTTCATCCGGAGTATGGGATTTACACCTATGTTTATAATGTAATAAATATAAGGAGGAAAAACATGAGATACACTGGTCCAGATTGGAAAAAATCACGTCGCTTAGGCTATTCAATTCTTGAAACTGGTAAAGAAACAAGAAAAAGACCTTATGGCCCTGGCCAACATGGTAAAAGCCGTCGCCGTAAACAAAGCGAATATGCGAAACAGTTAATTGAAAAACAAAAATTACGTCACACCTATGGTGTTAATGAACGACAATTCCAAAGACTATTCTTACTAGCAATGAAAAACAAAGACACCGTTACTGGTACTGCTTTTATTCAAATCTTAGAATCGCGTCTAGATAACTTAGTCTTCCGTCTTGGTTTTGCAAGAACCCGTCGTCAAGCTCGTCAATTAGTAAACCATGGTCATATGCTAGTTAATGGTAATAAAGTTGACTTACCATCATACTTATGTAAACCAGGTGACGAAATTAGTTTCTGTGAAAAGAGTAAAGACCTTGCAATTGTAAAAGCAAATATGAATGTTAATTCATTCCGTGTTCCATTTGTAAGTGTTGATGAAGAAAAACTCGTTGGTAAGTTTGATCGTCTTCCCGAACGTAACGAAGTCGCTCAAGACATTAACGAAGCTCAAATCATTGAATACTACAACCGCTTATTGTAAAGATTGGTTATTAAAAAGCTTCTGCGGTTTTGCAGAAGCTTTTTTCTTATCTACGTTTACTATTTGTATAGTATGATGTTTGTTGGGGCTCGAAGGTTACATCAATTCCTAATTCATTAAGAGTACTAATATCATTTTGATCAATTACATGAGAACTATGAAGTTGTCCACCTCTAAGAAGTGGAATACATTTAAGAGCTTCGCTACTTAAGGGTCCGCTACTTGCAGTAATAGCTAAAGTAATTAATACTTCACTTACATTTAGGGCGCCATCTTTATTGCCGAGTTGTTTTATTTTTAACTTTTGAATTGTTGTAATTAAATTTTCACTTAGTAGCGGCATCTTCTTTTGTACACCAGCATAATGTTTAAGAGCATTAATAACCGCGGCAGCACCTTGAGTAAATAGTTCACTTTTCTTTCCTGTTACGATGACTCCATCATCTAAACTAAGTGCTGCAGCACTTGTTTTGCATTTAGAGCTTTTCTCTAAAGCAGGTGTAACAGGAGGACGCATTTCAGGAGTCAGGTTAAGTCGCTCCATCATACGTTGAATTTTGTTTAATCCTTCTTGAGGAATAATACCGCATTTATTTTCCCATAACGTTCTAAAATAGCGGCGAATTATTTCTTGTTCACACGCCTTTTGAATGGCTTTTTCATCAGAGATTGCAAAACCAACTTTATTTACACCCATTTCAGTTGGTGATTGATAAGGTGATACCCCGTATAGTCTTTCAAATGTTCGCTTAAGAAGCGGAAACGCTTCTAGGTCACGATTATAACTAACAGCATTAACATTAAAATGAATAAGATGAAAATGATCAACCATTAATACATCATTTAAATCAAGCGTTGCCGCTTCATAAGCTAAATTTAAGGGGTGTGTAAGTGAAAGATTCCATGTTGGGAATGTTTCATATTTTGCATAACCAGATTTAATGTAGTTTTGAGCATCTGCATAAAGCATAGATAAACAAACTGCTAATTTTCCACTTCCTGGTCCAGGACCTGCTACTACAACTAGAGGTTTACTAGTTTCTACGAGATCGTTTTTACCAAAGCCCTCTTTACTTAAGATTAATTCAACATTTAAGGGATAATTATCGATTTCATAATGTGCGTATGTTTTTATATTTAAATTAGATAAGTAGCGCCTAAAGGCTCTTACACGAGGTTCAACTTGATATTTTGTTATTACAACGCTAGAAACTAATAAGTCATAATCCTTTAGTTCATCGATCATTCTAACTACTTCATCTTGATAAGTTAAACCTGTATCTCCACGGATTTTACCAGTAATAATATCTTTAGCGTTAATACAAATTATAATTTCTAATTGATCTTTTAGAGTTGCTAAAACATGGGCTTTAGCGTCTGTTTCAAAGCCTGGCAAGACACGTGCTGCATGTTCATCATCGAAAAGTTTACCGCCGAACTCTAGATAGAGTTTGCCGTTAAATCTTTTCATCCTTTCTAAGATTGCTTCCTTTTGCAATTTTAGATATTTTTGATAATTAAATGGGGGCTTCTTTTTACTCATGGCTCTATTTTATCATAGACTAATTAGTAAATGTTAAGCAGGTTTTTAAATTTTAAGTTTTTAATTTAGAGAAGTTATAGTATACTCAAGATATAACAAATTATATTCAAAAACAATTATGCTATAGAAAGAAATCTAATTAATGAATGTAGAATTAATATTTCTTATTATTATCGCGGGAATAGTTGCTCTTAACATTCTTGGTCTTTTTATTGTCTTAATTGTTAATGGAGCAAAAAAGCGGAAACACAAAAAAGTGAAAACGCTCAAAAAACCTAAAGAAAAACCCAAAGAAAAAGCTAAAGAAGAAACAAAAGAAAAAGAAAAAGGAGAAATAGTTATGGCGAAGAAAAAGAAAGAAAAAACCGAAGTCATCGTAAATGAGGGAGAATCCAGATTTGATGGACGCCTACTTCAACTATGGGGTTGGACACTTCTATGTGCACTAATTACTGCAGTATCATTTGGTATTTGTTATCCTTGGGCCCTATGCTTAATGAAAAAATGGGAAACAAAACATATGATCGTTAATGGACGTCGCCTTGTTTTTAAGGGGCGCGCAATCGGTTTATTTGGCACTTGGATTAAGTGGATACTTTTAACGATTATTACTCTTGGAATTTATTCACTTTGGATTCCAATTAAAAAGAGACAATGGGTCGCTAAACATACACATTTTGCAGATTAAACCATAATATCTGCTTCCTTTCTTGGGGGTTGTCGCGCAACAACCCCCCCATTTTTTTATTCAAAAAAAGGCGCTTATTCAGCGCCTCAATCAATTTTTAATTGTTAGAAAGTAGCAACGAAATAACGTTTTTTGCCACGCCTAATAATTAGAAACTTATGATGCAAAGCATCTTTTTTTGTTAATAAGGCTTCGCCATCATTAACTTTTTTTCCGTTTAAAAGTATTGAGTTATTTCTTAAAAATTCACGTGCTTCACGTTTACTTGTAGCAGCACCTACTTCAATAAGAACATCTTCTAATTTACTATTTTCTGCTATTTTTACTGTAACATCGCCAAATAATTCAACGATTTCTTCTTTTTCTAGCTCACTTACATCGCCTGAAAAAAGAGCTTCGCTCATTTTAATTGCCCGTTCAAGATGGGTGCTATTATGAACAATAGTAACTACTTCACTTGATAGTTTATATTGTGCAAGACGTTTACCAGGATCTTTTGCGTGTTCTTCAAGTAGAGTTTCTATTTCATCTTTAGTTAAAAAGGTGAGTGCTTTTAAAAGTTTAGCCGCATCTTCATCACTAACATTAATAAAGTATTGATATAGTTTATAGGGACTAAAGAGATTCTTATCGATAAAAAGAGCACCATCTACACTTTTGCCAAACTTTTTGCCATCGGAACTTGTAAGAAGATGGGCAGTCATTACTTCAACATTAGCATCTGGTCCTTTTACTTTTCTAATTAAATCTAGTCCAGCGGTTAGATTTCCCCATTGGTCACTTCCACCAATTTGCATGGTGACACCTTTTTTCTCATGAAGATAAAGGAAGTCATAAGCTTGAAGTAGCATATAACTAAATTCAGTATAAGAAATGCCAGTTTCAAGTCTTCTACTTACTGATTCTTTAGCTAACATGTAATTTATCGTAAAATGTTTACCAACATCACGAAGAAAATCGATTAATTTAAAATTACCTAACCATTCCTCGTTATTAATAATTTCACCATTTTTGGTATCTTCTAAATCTAAATATTTTGCTAACTGTTTTCTTAAGGCAAGTGCATTTTTATCAGCTTGTTTGCGGTTAAGGAGTTGACGTTCGCTATCGCGGCCGCCTGGATCTCCAATCATTCCAGTAGCACCACCAACTACACCAATAATTTTATGACCTGCTCTTTGTAGACGCATTAGCGTCATAACCATAACAAAATTACCCATATGCATACTGCTAGCACTTGGGTCAAAGCCACAATAAATAACTTGCTTACTATTAAGCATTTCTTTAATTCTATCTTCATTTGAAAAGTCTTTGATAAGACCTCGGTAGACGAGATCATCATAAATGTTAATCATAAAATTACCTCTTGTTATTTCTATATAAACTTAATTTATTGTTGTATCTAAGGGTACGAATTCCGTTTCAATTTTAATTCGTCTTGGATAAGTTTCGCCGTTTAGCATATCACGGAGCATATTCATAGCAGTTTCGCCGACTTCATTCATGTTTAAGAACATATTAGATACACGTGGACGCAAGATTTTAGCATATCTTGTACCAATAAGACTTAAAATCTCAACGTCTTCAGGGATTCTGAGACCATTCTCTTTTGCAGCATTCATTACTGCTGCGGCAGGTGAGTCACGATGACAAACAAAGAAGCCTCTTCTAGTTTCTTTAAAGAAATCAGTAAACTTTTCATAAGTCATACTATATGAATCTTCGGTTAAAAGAATATCATATTCGCGATTTGCAGCCTTATGCGTATTAACAAAGCTTCTTTGAAGCCTTTCTAATAGACGACCAGGATTATCTTTTATTGTTAAAAAGTACATTTTTTTATCACCGCGATTTAAATAATCTTTTATCATCTCACGCAGTGTATGTTCATAGCCAAAAGTAATACAACCAACTTTCTTTTCATCTTCAATTCGATTATTAACGACAACAACAGGAACCTGGTAGCCGACAATTTGCATAACATCCTCTTCTTCAAGCTCATCATCAAAAATAATTGCCCCATCAACGTGGCTAGTAATTAATTTATCAATAGCTTGTAAAGCCTCATCTTTTTCGTGCGATGTAACAAAAAGAGTAATAGCATAACCATATTCACGAGCAGTTTTTGTAATACCATTAAGCATATTAGCTACAAAAACATAATTTGCAGATGGGATGATAACACCAATATTTGTAGTTTTACTTGTTGCTAATGCCTTAGCAAGCCCGCTTGGACGATAACCAAGTTCTTCGATGGCTTTTTGTACTTTTTTGCGTGTTTTTTCAGTCACATTTTGATGATTATTAATAACACGCGAAACAGTCGCTAAACTAACACCAGCTTTAGCGGCAACTTCATAAATGGTAATTCTCTCTTTTAATGGTCCATCAGTCATATTATTCTCCTTTTAACTCACATATTTATAATATATGAAAATATTTACATTTTCAACAGGTTATACTTTTGAGTTAACTGGATACGCGACCTTTTTTAGACGCGGATTTTTAATATTTACTCGGCCTTCTTTTGCTTCATCTCTACCATTAATTGCTACTAAATCACCAGTAAACCCAATAGTTGTGTTATCTACAAATGTAGTACCAACTCCGTAGGTATCTACTGGTGTATTGTGTGCTTCAAAATCAGCAATTTTTTCAGCATTAAAACCGCTACTTACGGTGATTTTTACATGATTGAAGCCTTCTTTATCTAGTGCTTCACGAACTGCAAAAACTAATTCTTTACATACACCATGAGGATCAAATCCACTTGTATCTTTATCATCAAAATAGTGATCTATTAGTTTTTTACTTGTATCTAGACGTACAGCACCTAATCTTTCCTTAAAATGACGAGCAACAACTAGAGCATCACGAACACAGTGATTATGATAATCAATTAAAGCGGTAACTTTTTCATTTGGAAAAGTATTTAAATATATCTCACAAGCCTTAACTAAATCACCATCACACATTTGAATTAGAGCATGAGGCATGGTTCCCATACCTTTTCCCCCATACCAAAGTCCCTGGGCATCGGTTGATACTTTATTTACGCCTGCAACATAAGTTGCATAACCATCGCCAATTTGAGTAAGGTAATCATCTTGTCTATCTGCCATTGAAAAAACAGCCTTATTATTACTAACTATTAATACGCGATAAACATTAGTGGCAACGCTAGTTCTTCTTGCTAATATTCCATCAATTAAACTTTCTAAAAAGCCAAAATCTTCATATCTACCAGTAACTTTTAAAACTGGTTCCTCAGCATTAATAATATCTCCATCATTTAAAGCATATATTTCTAGAGTTCCAGGGTTTCTACTAAAAGTGTGCAAAAGAGCGATGGATTCGTCAATTCCGCATACTTTTACATCGTCCTTTCTTTGGAAAAATTGCATTGTTACAATATTGTTAGGAATATTTTCTTCAACAATTTTTGCAGCTTTTAAAAAGTAGTTTGCAGTATAAAAGCCCTCAGCGATACGAGGATCAAACTTAAAGGTTTTATTTGTTAAGCGTGATATTTTACCAGCTTCTTTTAGTTTAATTTCATTCATTGTTATTCTCCTTTTCTTTGAAGACATCTTCACCAACAATAGCATCATCTTCTAAAATATATATTCCTTCTTGTTGTAATTCAGGCGGAAAATTTAGTTCACTACTACTACAGAGCATTCCTTCACTTTTTACACCTCGGAGTTCACCTTCTTTAATAAGCGTTCCATCAAACATCATCGTATTATTAATTGCAGTAACAACTTTAATTCCTGAACGACAATTTTTAGCACCGCAGACAATTTGAAGAGGACGTTCTTTTCCAATATCAACCTTAGCAACTGTAAGATGGTCGCTATCAGGATGAGGTATTGCTTCTAATACTTCTCCAACATAAAACCCACGGCTGTTTTGTAGTGGTAATGCTGCAAATCCTGCATTAATTAAAATATTATTAATCACTTTAATCATTTCCGCACTTGGATTTACTATCATACCTTTTACTTTAATTTTAATGATATTTTTTACCTTAAATATATTATAACCAACGAGTTTATCATCATAAAACAAGCCAACAACATTACCATTTGTTATAACTTTATTTGGTGTTTCGTCATTTACTTTAATAAGTAGGACATCCCCAACACCATGATAATTATAGAAAAGTCCGTATCGCATTATCGACGTACTCCTTTTAATTTATTTAATCGTGTTTGATCAAAATCATTTAATAAAGTAATTAATGTCTTTTTAGCAGCAAGATAATCTTCAACATCTAAAATAGTACTGCAGGTATGAAGATTACGAGCACATATACAATGAGTAAGTGTTAATACACCTTCACCACTTTTATGGAAGGCACCAGCATCTGTTCCACCAGGAGAAGAAAAATACTGTGTTTTTACTTTTGCTTTTTTAGCCATTTCTTCTTGATAGGCAATCAATTCTGGAAATGAAAGCATTGAACGATCGTGATAGCGAAGTAAAAGACCTCGACCAAGTTGACCCTCGCCAACATTTGCAGAATTACTATCTCTTGCAGGCGAACAATCTAAAACGATTACTAAATCTGGATTAAGAAGATTAGCACTTGTAGTTGCGCCTCTTAATCCTACTTCTTCTTGAACTGTTCCCCCCACATAAAGATTAAATGGTAAATCTTTATCTTTGAAATATTCAAGAATTTCTATTCCTAGAACTAAACCATAACGATCATCAAAAGCTTTACCTAGTAGTCGTTTCCCATCATTTAAGATCGTAAAATCACCCTTAACAACAACCATTGAACCTGAATTAATCCCAGCTTTAAGGACTTCTTCTTTACTTGTAAAGCCAAAGTCAACTAACATTTTACTAATATCGATATCACTTGTTTTTGCATCTTTATCTAGTAAATGTGGGGGCGTTGAATCAATTACACCTTCAAGGAATTTGCCACCTTTTGTGCCAACTAAAACTCGTTTTGCATATAAGGTTTGAGGATTAACTCCTCCAATAGGGGCAATATTAACAAGTCCATTATCATTAATTAATGTAACAATAAAACCTACCTCGTCCATATGGGCTGCAACTGCTACAACTGGAGCATTTTCTACTTTACTTTTCTTAAAAGCAAAAATTGAACCAAGTCGATCAGTTTTTAGTTCATAACCAAGTGATAAATATTTTTCTTTTAGAAATCTAGCAACTTCATTTTCTTGGCCAGAAATACCATTTAATTCTGACAAGGTTTTAAATAATTTTAATTGTTTTTTATTTAGAAGCATGACTACGTCCTCCTTTAATTGCAACTAAGCGTTTTATGTATAAACCTTCACGACGGAAACTTCGTTCATATTCGGTTTCAGCATCAAAAGGTTCGTTTCCTTTATATTCATAGTTAATATAGTTAACTCGCCAATCGTATTGACGGAATTTATCAAGTGAATATTCAAAAAATGATGTATTATCAGTCTTTAAATATACTTTTCCTTCCTTAATTAGTATACGCCAATACTCATCAATAAAGTCCTCATGAGTTAAACGACGTTTTTCATGACGCTTCTTAGGCCATGGATCACTAAAGTTTAAAAAGATGCCATGAATACTTTCACCTGGAATTTTTGGTAGTAAATCTTTTACATTTAATCTTGCTAAATAAGCGTTATTAATATTTTCATCAAGTATTTTTTTTAGAGCAATAGCTGCTACAGTTAAATTAACTTCAACACCGATAAATAAATATTCTGGGTATTTACTAGCCATCGTAGCAATAAAATCACCTTTACCTGAGCCGATTTCTAAAATGATTTTCTTTTCACCAAAAAGGTCAGAAAATTTTGTCGTTTCAAGATCTTCTAATGTAATTTGTTTTTCTTTAAATTTATTAAGAAATGGCATTGTCCATTTTCGTTTTTTTATTCTCATATAAAACCTCCGAGTTTGGCTAAGGCCATTATGGCATGAGCATATATTCTAATTTGCATATTAAAATCTTCAATTAGTAAATATTCGTTAGGAGCATGAATATTACCGTGACGATCACCAAATGAACAACCAAAGGCAATAGTATTTGGACATTCTTTGGCATATGTTCCGCCTCCAATTGTAAAAGGTTTACTAACTTTATCACCAGTTTCATTTTGATATACTTTTAAGAGTGTTTTAACAAAATCACTTGTTGGATCAAAAAGTAAATGTTTAGATGTTGATAAGATGCGAACTTTGGTTTTCGTTTTATTTTCAATTCGTTTAATTGTTTCATTTACATCTACTTTTTCATGATAACGAAAATTAGTAACAAAAGTTAACTGGCCGTTTTCATAATTAATAAGACCAACATTAAATGTAGTTAGACCAAGCAATTCACTTTTTGATTGTTCACCTAAATTAGCACCAAAAACATCATGATATTGCTTAGCTAATTCCCTTATTTTTTTATTGTCAAAATAGTCTCCAATTGCTTTTAATGCTGCAATTCCTGCGTTAAAACCAAATTCTGGTGTAGAACCATGAGCGCTTTTACCATGGAAGATTACTTTGTAATTACTACCATCATCTTCATATGTAAATGAATATTTTTTGTTATGCAGAAAGTTTAAAAATTTATCCTCCTTAGGTAATGTGACAACGGTTTTATCGATTACGCTATTAGCTGCTTCTCCACCATTAATGGAAATTATCGGACTTAGATCAATTTCTAATATACTTTCATAATTGGTAATACCTTTTTCTCCATATATTAACGGAAAAGTAGCATCAGGAGTAAACCCATATTTAGGTGCAGCTTTTTTTAATGTATTAAAATAATAATTCATACATGTTGAACCGCGTTCTTCGTTTCCACCAATTACTAATCTAACAGGTATATCTTTTAATAATCCAGCATCTTTAAGAGCTTTTAGAGCATAATAAGAAGCAATTGCCGCACCTTTATCATCACTAACACCACGAGAATATATATATCCATCTTTTATAAATCCACTAAATGGTGGATTATCCCAATTTCCTGTTGCTGGAACAACATCTGCGTGAGCAAAAATTGCTAAATCATCATTCCCTTTTCCATGTTGAATTTCAACACAGTGTCCATCACAATAACTAACTTCAAAACCATCACTTTTTGCTAGTTCGCCAATATAGATAAGTGCAGTATGAACACCTTTACCGTACGGCATATTTTTATTAATGGTGTTTGCATCATGAACACTAGGGATTCTTACAAATTCTTGTAATGTACGTAATGCTTTTTCAAAGTATGGTTTTGTTAGTTTTAAATAATCATTTTTGTTCATTTACTACCTCCGTTTTACTTTGATTTACTTCTACAGAAGGGCGAAGATTCTCATTATATTTATATACATATGGTCTAAGAGATGCAATAATTAACGGAACGGTAATTGCTGCAAAAACGGCTTCTAATATACTATTTGTACCTAAAATCGTTAATAAGTAAGGCCAAAAGGTAGGGTTAAAAATACATAAAGCCAGCAAAGTAACGATAGAGTGGAAAAGTGAACCAATTAAAGTAAAAACTGGAATTAATATTTTTCTTTTCTTCTCGTTCTCAATCTTTTTTAAGGCGTAATATATTAATCCAACAAAAAGACCAAATAATACTCTTGGTAAAATTGAAACTAAAGGATTTTGAAATAAAGGGTCAGCTGGAGTAACGTATGACATAAATGAACGAGTAAATGAACTTAAGCCAAACATTAAACCATAAAACATTCCTCTTTTCCAACCTAAAATATAGGCACCTACAAAAACAGGAATCGTAATCGTTGTAATTGAAACTGCTCCTAGAGGAATAAAACCAATATAGGGAACAAAAGTTAAGATTAAAATAACCGCAATAAATAGTGCATCTAAGGCTATTGTTCTTGTCTTATTTTTCATTTTTACTTTCTCCTTTCGTTTTTAAAAGGATAGTAAGTAAACCATCATGGATTAAGTTTTCTTCATAAATAAATTCATCTTTTAATTCATCTTTTAAGTATTTAGCATTTCCGCCTGTTAGAATTTTACTACATTTAAAACCGACTTCTTTTTCAATCATTTCGCATAATTTGCTAATCATCGCAACATTTCCATACACTGCACCAGAGTTTAAGCAATCTTTGGTATTTTTACCTAAAATATTGTTAGGCTTCTCTAAGGAAACACTTGGAAGTTGAGCTGTACGATTAACTAATGCTTCATAAGAAATCGTAAGACCTGGTGTAAAAATTGCGCCAGCAAGAGCACCATTATTATCAATGTAGAGAAACTTATTTGCAGTTCCATAATCAACAATAATAATTGGACTCTTAAACTTATTAATTGCACCAACAGAGACTGCAACTAAATCAGCACCAAGTTCGCTTGGATTATCAACTCGAAGCGGTAAACCGGTTTTAGTTTTTCTTCCAACAATTAAAGGTTCTATCCCACATAACTTCGTAACATTTTCTACAAAACTAGAAGTTAAAATTGGAACAACGCTTGAAATAATAGCTTCTTTAATAAGTTTTGGATCAATTTGATGTACCCTAAAAAGCATTACTAAATCAGCTAAGTATAAATCACTTGAGCGTTTGTTATCTGTATCTAGGTTAAAAACATGAACAAGTTTGTTTTCTTTAAATATTCCTAGGGCAATTACTGTATTGCCAATATCAATTGTAAGTATCATATATCCTCCAGCTACCATCTTGCTATTGCAAGTATTGTGCTTTGCATGTGCAAAGATATTATAAATTAATTTGCGACAATGTTAACGATTTTACCTAAAACGACAATAATCTTTCTAATTGTTAAACCTTCAAGATGTCGCTTGACTCGCTCTTCAGCTAAGGCGAGCTTTTCAACTTCTTCTTTTGAAGCATCATTAGCTACTTTAATCGTAGCTCTTAATTTGCCGTTAACTTGAACAGCAATTTCAATTTCATCTAAAACTAAATGTTTTGGCTCATAAGTTGGCCATGGGGCTAAACTAATTCCATCTTTATGGCCAAGTCTTTCGTAAATTTCTTCGCCAATATGGGGACAAAGTGGTGAAAATAAACGAATAAATCCATCAAGATAGGGACGATAAACACTTTTAGCTTTATAAACTTCATTAACGAAAATCATCATTTGTGAAATTGCAGTATTAAATTGGAGATTTTCAAAGTCTTCAGTAACTTTTTTAACCGTAAAGTTATAAACATAATCAAGTTCCCCAGAATTCTTATCACTTATCTTATCTTCAATTGTTACTCCATCATAAAGTCGCCACACCCGATTAAGGAAGCGATGTGCTCCTTCTAATCCAGTCGTTGACCATGGAAGACTTGCTTCAAGTGGACCCATAAACATTTCATACAAGCGAAGTGTGTCTGCTCCAAATTCTTCTATTACATAGTCAGAACTAACAACATTTCCACGTGATTTTGACATTTTTTCACCATTATCGCCTAAAATCATTCCTTGATGGAACAATTTTTTAAATGGTTCTTTAACATTTAGTTTACCAATATCATAAAGGAAACGATGCCAGAAACGAGCATATAACAAGTGAAGCACGGCATGTTCTGCTCCTCCAATATATAAATCAACTGGTAACCAATGATTTAATAGTTTAGAATCAGCAAACATCTTATCATTATGTGGATCTAAGTAGCGAAGATAATACCAACATGAACCTGCCCATTGCGGCATAGTATTAGTTTCTCTTTTTACTTTGAAACCTTTGTAATCTAAATATAGCCAGTCCGTAGCTAGTGCAAGTGGAGATTCACCTGTACCACTAGGTTTATATTCTTCTAAATCAGGAAGGGTAAGTGGTAAATCTTTTTCATCAAGTGGAATAATTTCTTCCGTTTTTTGATCAATAACGATAGGAATAGGTTCACCCCAATAACGTTGACGACTAAAAAGCCAGTCACGAAGTTTATAGTTTACTGTTTTAAAAGCAGCATCTTTAGTAGATAAATATTCAAGAACTTTTTCTTTAGCCTCTTTTATATAAAGACCGTTTATAAATTCACTATTAATATGTTTTGCATCATTGACCATTGCTTCATTACTAATATTACCTTCAAGAACTTGTTTAATTGGAAGATTATGTTTTTTAGCAAATTCGTAGTCGCGTTGATCGTGTGCAGGTACTGCCATAACAGCACCTTCGCCGTAATTATAAAGAACATAATCGGCGATATAAATCTTAATTTTTTCGTCATTTACGGGGTTAATTGCATAAGCACCAGTAAAAACACCAGTTTTATCTTTATTTAATTCTGTTCTTTCTAAATCAGATTTATGTTGAATTTCTTCGCGGTATTCATCGACTACTTTTCTTTGTTTAGCAGTTGTAATTACATCTACTAATGGATGTTCAGGTGCTAAACAAGCATATGTACAGCCAAATAGAGTATCAAGTCTAGTTGTAAAAACGCGGAACACTTCATCATGACCATCTACTTTAAAAACAACTGTTGCACCTTCACTTCGACCAATCCAATTTCTTTGCATCTCTAGCGTAGAATTTGGCCAATCAAGACCTTCAAGACCTTCTAAAAGTTTTTCAGCATAGTCGGTAATCTTTAAAAGCCATTGTCTCATTGGCATACGAATAACAGGAAATCCACCAACTTCGCTGACGCCGTCGATTACTTCTTCATTTGCAAGAACTGTACCAAGTTCAGGACAAAAATTAACTGGAATATGATCAACATAGGCTAAACCTTGTTCATAAAAATTTAAGAAAATCCATTGCGTCCACTTATAATATTTTGGATCACAAGTAATAACTTCACGATTATAATCGTAACTTAATCCCATTCTTTTAATTTGGTTTCGATATGTATCAATGTTTTTATAAGTAAATGTAGCAGGATGATTATTTGTTCTAATTGCATATTGCTCGCCAGGAAGACCAAAAGAGTCATAGCCAATTGGGTGAAGAACATTAAAGCCTTGCATTCGTTTCATCCTAGCGATAATACAAGAAGCAGTATAGCCTCTTACATGTCCAACATGAAGACCGCTTCCTGAAGTATATGGAAACATATCTAAAACATAGTATTTTGGTTTAGAAAAATCATAAACATCAGTTGCAAAAGTATTATTTTCTTCCCAATGTTTTTGCCACTTTTTTTCAATTTTCTTAAAGTTATAACTCATAATTCCTCCAAAAATAAAAGGTGACACCTAAGGACGACATTTGCCGCGGTACCACCTTATTTTACATTTTCATGTACACTTATTTACTTTTAATGCAAGCAACAGCTTTTTAGCGAAAGGTGAGACATTCTTACGAACTATATTCTTTCAAAAGCAGTTTCATTTTACCACATATTAATAATAAATCTATTATTAATGTATTATAATTAAAACATACGCATTTTTATACAATCTTATGGAATAATTAAAAATAGAAATTTAATCAAAAAAACGTCTAAAAAAAATAGTTTCATTTTTTG
>JAAYSA010000019.1 GCA_012518455.1 Erysipelotrichaceae bacterium
ACTCTAAAAACACCTGCTTTTAATTCAAAATTATTTCTTTCATATTGAGCTTCAATTAATCTAGTAAAAAGACTTTTCCTTTTAATCTTTTCGCCTTGTCGAAGACTAAATATTAGTTCCTTATATTCATTTGGGTCAGTAAGTCCATAAATTGATGCAACACTTGCTACAACTATAGTATCTCTTCGTTCAAGAATACTATTAATTGCTGCCGTTCTTAACATTTCAATTTCTTCATTTTGAACAGCATTTTTTTCTATGTATGTATCACTTTTTGGAATATAGGCTTCCGGTTGATAAAAATCAAAATTTGAAACAAAATACTCTACTCTATTATGTGGAAAAAGGGCTTTAAATTCTGCATATAATTGACCTGCTAATGTTTTATTATGGGCAAGAATTAGTGTAGGTTTATTAACAGTTTTAATAACGTTAGCAATAGTAAATGTTTTTCCGGTTCCTGTAGCACCTAATAGCGTTTGATATCTTTTGTTATTTTCAAGTCCTTTAACTAATTCGCTAATGGCTTTAGGTTGATCTCCGGTTGGGACAAATGAAGAAATTAATTCGAATTTATTTGTCATTGCTTTTTTTGTTTCTTTTCCTCTTGTTTGTTTTTAATTCTCTAAAACCTTCCCCCATTACTTCTTGTGTGTGCGAAACAATAACAAAAGCTTTTGGATCTATTTTTGAGATTGCCTCAATCATTTCTTGATATTCATTTTTTGTAAATGAAACAACGATCATCTTCTTAGGATCTCCTTTATATCCACCTTCTACATTTATAAAAGTTGAACCTCTTTCCATAACGTTATGAATATAATTATTTATTTCATCAACATGATTTGTAGAAATAATTTGTGCAGTTAATGTTGATGTTCCCCCAACAAAAACATACTCAATTAGTAGTGCACACATAAATGCAGCTACTATACCTATAAGAGAAACAAGTATGTTTTGTGCAACAAATATACCAATCACAATAATTAATGCATCTATAAAGAATGATGATGCTGAATGTTTGATTCGCGTATATTTGTTAATGACACAGACTAAAATATCAACTCCGCCTGTTGAACCACCTCCAATAAAGGTAAGGCCCACTCCTAATCCCGTAAAAGCTCCTCCAAAAAGAGCTGCAATTAACAATGTTGCAGTATCTTTTGGCTCACCTACTTCATTTAAAAATGTGTTTTTTGCAAAATTTTGAAAAAACGGAACACGAATAAAAAGCATTAACGCTAGAGGATAAACAATTGTACTTAATAGTGATTTAAACGTGAATTTCCATCCCAAAATTGGTAAGCCAATTAAGAATAATATCCATGATGCAATTAATACTGTTAAGTCTGGATCAAATCCAGTGGTCTTTTGCACAATAATTCCCAAACCGCTCAAACCACCAGCATTTACTGATGTTGGAATAAGAAAGAGTCCGCTTCCAACGGCAATCATTATAGTACCAATTAAAATAAGAATATATTTAGAAATAATTTTCTTATATACGTCCTTCCCTTTTTTAATAATTTCCATTCTTAAGAGCCTCTCTTTCTAAATAACGATACATAAATTCTAATAAATTTCCATCTAAAACACTTTGAACATTTCCCTCTTGGTAATCCGTTCTATGATCTTTAACTAATGTATATGGGAATAGGACATAAGAACGAATTTGACTGCCCCATTCAATATTTTTTTGTTCGCCGACTATTTCACTAATTTTTTCTTTCTTCTTTTCAAGTTCTAATGCATAAAGCTCATTTTGGAGCATTTTCATACATAAGTCTTTATTCATGATTTGGCTTCTTTCGCTTTGAGATGATACTACAATGCCTGTTGGTAGGTGAGTAATTCTTACAGCAGTTTCAACTTTATTAACATTTTGACCACCTGCACCACCACTTCTAAATGTATCAATTTTAAGTTCCTCTTCTTTAATATCGATTGAAGTTATCTCTTTAAACTCGGGAACTATATTTACAGAGGCAAAAGATGTGTGTCTTCTTCCGCTACTATCAAAAGGGGATACTCTAACAAGTCTATGCACGCCTTTTTCAGATTTTAATAATCCATAGGCAAATATACCTTCAACAAGGAGTTTTACCGATTTTATCCCTGCTTCATCACCTTTTAATAAATCAATGACCTTAACTCTAAATTTTTGCCGATCGGCAAATTTTACATACATTTGATAAAGCATATCGGCCCAATCTTGCGATTCTGTTCCACCTGCTCCTGGATGAATTACTAAATAAGCATTATTCTCGTCATATTCACCAGAAAATAATAAGGTTTTGCGTAATTCGTTGCCTTTTTGCGTGGCTTCTTTTAATTCTCGATTAATACTTTTTAGTATTTGTTCATCAAGTTCTTCATCCATCTCAATTAATTCTTTGACAGCCGCAAAAGTATCTTTGACTTTATTAAAGATTTCTATTTTTTCATTTAAATTATTAAAAGTAGTTGTAATTTTTATAGCTTCTTCTTGATTAGACCAAAATTCTGGATGTTCGATTTTTTTTCGTAATTGTTTGCGTTCTTCTATTAATTTTGGCAGGTCAAAGAGATTCACTAAGTTGAAAAACGAGCAACTCAACTTCTTGGAGATTAATGTTAATTTGTTTTAAGTCCATCTAATTCTCCCTGTCCTTGGTTTTCTTCTTCGGCAATATCGACTCTTACTTGTACATTTAATAAATTAAGTACTACTTCAATCGCAATTGTATCCATCATTTCTTTAAATAGAGCGTAGCCCTCATTTACATAATCTTGTAATGGGTTTGTATTTGCATAACTTCGTAAATAAATTGATCCTCTTAAGTGATCCATTGTATCAATGTGTCTTGTCCAATTACGATCAATAGCACGGAGTGTAACATCTCGTTCTATTCTTAATGCAATTTCTTCGTTCCAACTCTTTCTTCTATTTAAATAACGTTTGTACATTAAGAAAGTTAGATCTTCTCCAACTTCATCAACTGGTGAATCATCATATGCACTAACTTTGATTGTGTTTTCTTCTAAAAACTGTGGTTCAACAATTTTTTTAAGTTTTTCTCCATCAACAAACTTGTCTCTTTTTTCATCCTCAGCACTTCTTGATGCTAGTTTTTGTCCTGCTAATGCAAATTGTTCTTGAATCAAATCATGAATATCTTTTGCATATATAATCGCATCTCGTTTGCGATACATTATCGCTCTTTGTTTTGCCAAAACATCATCATAATCTAGTAAATTTTTACGTGTATCAAAGTTTTGACCTTCAATTCTTTTTTGTGCACTTGTTATTGCGTTCGTAAACATTTTATTTTCAAGTGGTTCATCACCAAGTTTTTCAACCAAATTAAGCATTGCATCACTAGCAAATCTTAACATTAGCTCATCATCAAAGGATACATAAAATCTACTATAACCCGCATCACCTTGACGACCTGCTCGACCACGTAATTGATTGTCAATTCGTCGTGCTTCGTAGCGCTCAGTACCTAAAACAGCAAGACCGCCTAGAGCCTTAACTTCATCACTAATTTTAATATCAGTTCCTCTACCAGCCATATTGGTAGCAATTGTGATTTGACCCACTTGGCCAGCCTTAGCAATAATTTCAGCTTCTCGTGCGTGGTTTTTAGCATTAAGTACTTCGTGTTTTAAATTAACACTAGATAAAAGAGCACTAACTTCTTCACTTGATTCAACACTTGAAGTACCTATTAATAAAGGTTGTCCTTTTTCGTGGCGTTCAATTACTTCTTCTAATAAAGCCTTCAATTTGTACTCTTTTTTTGCATAAACGCGGTCAATTGCATCAATGCGAATAACAGGTCTATTAGTAGGAATACAAATTACACGCATATTGTAAATCTTACGGAATTCTTCCTCTTCGGTTTTTGCAGTACCAGTCATACCACTTAATTTCTTATATAATCTAAAGAAGTTTTGATATGTAATAGTAGCCATTGTGACAGTTTCTTGTTTTATCTTTACACCTTCTTTAGCTTGAATTGCTTGTTGGAGACCATCACTATATTCTCGACCCCTAAGAACTCGACCAGTGAACTGGTCAATTAGTTGAATTTCATTTTCTGAATCAACCATATATTCAACATCACGAGTCATAATATGATTTGCTTTTAAGGCTTGGTGAATCCTATGTACTAAATCTGCATATTGTGGATCATAAATATTTCTTACACCAAACATTCGTTCAGCTAAATTATTTCCCTCATCTGTTAAGTTTGCAGTTTTAGTTTTAATATCAACAACAAAATGTTTATCTCTTCTTAGTGTTTTTACAAATCTATCAGCTACATTATATGCTGACACACTTGCTTTTGCCCCACCACTAATAATCAATGGTGTTCTAGATTCGTCGATTAGAATTGAGTCTGCTTCGTCAACTATTGCAAACTCAAGTCCGCGTAATACACGTCCTGATAAAGAAGTGGCCATATTGTCCCTTAAATAGTCAAAGCCAACTTCACTATTTGTTGTGTATGTGATATCTGAATTATATGCTTCTTGTTTTTCTGTTACGGTTTTTTCACGTAGGTTAACCCCTACTGTTAAACCTAAAAAACGGTAAATTTGTCCCATCCAGTCAGCATCACGACTTGCTAGGTATTCGTTGACTGTTACTACATGAACACCATTACCCGCAAGTGCGTTTAAGTAAACCGCCATTGTAGCAGTTAGGGTTTTACCTTCACCTGTTTTCATCTCAGCGACATCGCCATCATGCAAAACAAGAGCTCCCATTATTTGAACAGGATATGGAAATTGACCAAGAGTTCTTTGCGCGGCTTCTCTTGCAACTGCAAATGCCTCATGTTTTATATCATCTAATGTGTCGCCTTTAGCAAGTCGTTCTCTAAAATAAGGGGTTTTTGCTTTGAGTTCTTCATCACTTAACCCTCTCATGGTTTCTTCGTATGCTATTACTTTTTTACTTTCTTTTTCGATCTTTTTTAAACGTCTTTGATCGAAACGGAATATTTTATCAAGAAATCCCATCGTATAATCTCCTTTAATCTCTATAATTCTAACATAAGTAATGAATTGTTTATACAGTAATGAATATTAATATTCATTTTATCATATTTTATAATCTTTTTTAATTGTTGTATATGCCATTACAAGGACTTTTATTGATTTTGGTTTATATATTTCAATAAGTTTTATTAGAGTCTTCATAGTACTTCCAGTCGTTAATAAATCATCCACTAACAATATTTTTTTACCATAGATTTTTAAATTTGTTTTAATTCCAATTTTTTCTTTAACTTTTTCTCTTTCTTCTAGCGTTAAATCACTCTGTTTGTATTTCGTTTTTTTATAAAAAGCCTGCAAAACTGGCATCTTTAGTAAATTAAACATTTTTACAACGTGATTAAATCCTCTTTCCTTATCACTTTCAAAAGAGCTTGGTGCAGGTAGAACAATATAGCCTTTATACTTCAATTTGAAATAATATCTATAGCGTTCAATAAATATAGGGGC
Organism: Erysipelotrichaceae bacterium; assembly: GCA_012518455.1. Classification (GTDB taxonomy): domain Bacteria; phylum Bacillota_I; class Bacilli_A; order RFN20; family CAG-826; genus JAAYSA01. The sequence continues at coordinate 5,497 of JAAYSA010000019.1, forward strand.
TAATACAACATCATATAATCCTTTGTACCGATAAAGCGTTGATTTAATGAACTCATTGTATTCATATATTGCCTCTCCTTTTATGCCCATAATTTCAAATTTTCTAAACTTGGGCTCAAATTCATTTAAACATTTGTTACAAAGTGGTGTTTTTAATAAAAAGTTCCCAATTGTTTTACTTTTAATTTGTTCCATACACAGAGTGCAAATATTCATTTTTCTCTCTAATATCAATCATTGAAGCCGAAATTGCAGTGGTTATCCTAGTTATCAAGAAAATAATGTCTCCTGTTGGTTCTTCTTTTTTTCTTCCCACACGCCCTGCAATTTGGACAAGAGTCTCTTTATCGTAAATATCATGATCTGCATTAAATATTATTACTTGCAACCCTTTAATAGTAATTCCTCTTTCAAGTACTGATGTCGTAACAAGATAATTCAGTTTACCTTTTTTAAAATCGTTTATAATCGAAGAATTACTTTTTACTTTCGAATGTACCAAACCACCATTTTTAATAAATTTTTTTATAGTTTCAAATAAATATGTAGCAATTCCAATAGTTGGCGCGAATATTAAGACGGGTTTATGGTTTTTTATGTATTTATGTGTTTTATATAATGTAATAATGATTTTTGTAAAAAGAAATCCATAATATATCTTTGGCTCAGGAATTTCGTATAAATGAAATCGTGTAAAAAGTGTTAAGATTTGACCACTATTCTTTATTTCTTTTATTATCTCTTTACTTGGTGTAGCACTCATTATCACATAATTACCTCTAATGCTTTTTTTAAACATAATTTTTAATAATTCATTCCCTTTATATGGAAATGCATCAATTTCATCAAATATTAACAAATCAAAAAAGTTCGGGTACCTAAATAATTGATGTGTTGTTAACACAATAATATTACCTTCTAATATTTCTGTTTGTCCCCCGTAAACACAAATTACTTTGGCTTTAGGGAATGTACTTTTTATTCTATGCGCTAATTCAATAACTACTTCTCGTCTTGGAATAGTAAAACCTACTTGCATACCTTTTTTTAACGCATATGAGATAACATCATACACTAGTTCTGTTTTACCTGCTCCGCAAACAGCATAAATTAATGTGTTTTTATTTTTTATAAAATTTGTAGTTACTTTTAGTGATATTTCTTTTTGTTCATTAGTTAATTCGTAATTTAACAAGGGTTTTGCATTAATCGGATTGTTTTTTACATATTTTACTTTTTTGCCCGAAAATTCTAAGCATAATCGACAGTATTTTATACCATTTCTTATACCAATGTACTTTTTATTACTGTTACCGCAGTTTTCACAAACAAAAAAGCTTTCCATATTTATAAATAGAAAGCTTTAGGTGTTTTATTTTGTTTTATTTTTCGTAGTCTTTAATTATATCAACCCTAGTCGCATGTCTTCCGCCTTCAAAGGGGGTTGTTAAAAATATATCTATTCTTCTTAAAACATCATGAATATCCATATGAGCTTGACCAAATGAAATGACATTTGCATCATTATGTAATCTCATTAATCTAGCAACTTCATCGTTATAACCTATTCCTGCTCTTATACCTTTTACTTTATTAGCTGCTATAGCAATTCCCTCACCTGTAGTACAAATAACAATGCCAAAATCAGCTCTTTTCCCTTGAACGGCTTCTCCAACTGCTATACCAAATGTTGGATAATTAGACCTTTCTTCACTCAAAGGCCCAACATCTAAAACAGTGTGTCCAATATCTTTGAGATGTTTAATGATTATCTTTTTATACTTAAATCCACCATGATCAGAACCAATTGCTATTTTCATATATTACCCTCACTTACTTTTAGTATATCTTTAAAAGGATTTGTTCCTTCTCTTATTAACTCTATTTTATCATCGACTTTAATAATTGTGGAAGGTATTTGAGATAATGACGCTCCTTCAATAACAGCACTTATTTTACCATTGAATACCTTTAAAACTTCACTACTATTTACACAAACCGCTTCTCCATGAATATTAGCACTTGGCACTAATAGCGGTTTTCCTACTAAAGAAATTAAATTTGAAACTAAAACGGAGTCACTTACTCTAATTCCAATATAGCCTGTTCCTAAGGTAATATCATGAGTTAGTTTTTTCTTTATCGGAGCAATAATCGTTAATGGTCCTGGCATAAAATTTTTAATTATTTTTATAATTTTCTCATTAACATGAATATATTGTTCAATATCTCTTTCAAAAGCCAACATCATAGTAAATGGTTGTTTCGGGGGTCTTTGTTTAGCTTCTACTAATTTCTGATATGCTACAACATCATCAAAAATAACCCCTAGACCAAAAACAGTCTCAGTAGGAAAGGCAACTACTTCACCCTGTTTTAGAAGTTCGGCTGCTATATTTATTTCACTTTGTTTTAATATCTTAGTCTTCATAAACAATCCTTACGTACCTGTCTTTTCCTTGCATATCTTTAAAAAAAGTCGTTTTTGCTGTCTTAATTGTATCATGAATCGTTTTTCCTATCTCTTCTTTTTGATTTTCGCCAAATTCTAAATATATTGTTATTTTATCTTTTTTTACAAGTGGTACATCTTTTAAAAATTGTTTTAAAAAATCTTCTGTTGGCAAAAATAATGCTTGATTAGGTTCATAAGTTATAACATCTTTTGCCACCGACTCATTCTTTTTTATGTAAGGCATATTAAAAGCAATAATATCAACTTTAAGCTTATTAGTAATAATTGGAACCAATCTATCTCCTTGATAAAATTGTGCTTTAATACCCAAATTATCAGCGTTTAACATAGCAACATCCAAAGCGTCTTTAGATATATCAGTACATATTAAATTGATTTGGGGCTTTATTTTTTTTATTGTTAAACCTATTACTCCAGATCCCGTTCCAACATCTAATATAGTTAATTGTTGGTTTTGCTCTTTTTCAATATCATTAATTATTGTTTCAGTTAATTCCTCTGTTTCTGGTCTTGGTATTAAAACTCTTTCATCAACATAAAATTTATTCCCAAAAAAAGTTGCTTCACTAATAATATATTGCACTGGTTCGCCGTTTAATAACCTTGCAAAATTGACTCGAAATTGTTCTAACCCTTGCATTTTCTGGTTAATTTTTAAATCCAATTCACCAAAATTATTAATGTCATTTGAGTGCATTAAAAGAATCTTTGTTTTTAAAATGGTCTCTTTATCGTTGAGATGATGCTCAATTTCAAGCAAAACATCTTTAATTGTTGGAATATGTTTCTTCATTTTCCATTTTTTGTTTTTGATCATAGTTAATTAGAGCACTTATGATTTCATCAAGATCTCCTTCAATAATTCGATCAAGTTTTTGAAGTGTAAAATTTATACGATGATCTGTTACACGATTTTGCGGATAATTATATGTTCTAATTTTTTCACTTCTTTCGCCTGTTCCAACTTTAAGCTTTCGTTCGCGCCCAATTTTTTCTTCTTGTTCTTCAACTTTAGCTGCGTAAATGCGCGAACGAAGTAAATTCATGGCAAGATTTCTATTTTGAATTTGCGATTTCTCGACTTGACATGCTACTGAAATTCCTGTTGGTAAGTGAGTAATTCGAACGGCAGATTCGACTTTATTTACATTTTGTCCCCCCGAACCTTGGGATCGAAATGTATCTATTTGTAAATCATCTGGTTTTATTTCAACATCAATTTCTTCAGCTTCAGGCATTACTAAGACTGTAGCTGTAGATGTATGGATACGACCGCCTGCCTCAGTCTTAGGTACTCTTTGTACTCTATGAGCACCACTTTCAAATTTTAACTTTGAATAAACGCTTTTTCCTCTAACCATAAACGAAACTAAAGAAAAACCGCCGGCCTCACAAGGGTTAGTGTCGATCATTTGAATTTGCCAATTATTATTTTCTGCATATCTTGCATACATCCTAAAGAGATCTCCAGCAAAAATGTTTGCTTCATCTCCTCCAACTGCTCCTCTAATTTCAACAACAATATTTTTTTCATCGTTAGGGTCCTTGGGTATGAGTAATATTTTAAGTTCATCAATTATTTTTTCTTGAACTTCAATTAATCTTTTACTTTCTTCTTTACCAAATTCTGCAATTTGAACATCGTCATCATTGCTCATTATTTGAGCATCAGCTTGATCGCTTTCAGCTTGAAGAAATTCATTATATTTTTCTACGACAGGTTCTAATTGTGCTCTTTCTACATTCAATTCTTTGAATTTATTTAAATCATTAGCAGCATCTGGACGCATTAAAAAATCATCGATTTCTTTTAAACGCTCTTTAGTAACTTCTAGTCTTTTTCTTAATGCAATTTCCATCATATTAACTAATTCCTTTGCCAACATATTTTAGCATAGAGGGTATTTCTATAAAAGTGTTTAATTTCTTGTTAGTTTTCTATTTTCTAATTTTAAGGTTTTAGCCTAACATTGACTTCGTTATTATTGTATAATAACAAGTAGGTGAAAATATGAGTTATAAAGCCCTATATCGTACTTATCGACCTTCGACTTTTGAAGAAGTTGCTGGTCAAAAGGTAATTGTTCAAACACTGCAAAATGCATTAAATCAAAATAAGATAGCTCATGCATATCTTTTTGCTGGTCCACGCGGAACGGGTAAAACTACAATGGCAAAACTATTTGCAAAAGCCCTTAACTGCGAAAAAGGAATCGGCCATCAATGTAATGAATGTAGTAACTGTCTTGCAGTTAATGATGGAAGTCATCAAGATATTATCGAAATTGATGCTGCAAGCAATAACGGCGTTGATGATATTCGTGCACTTGTCGATAATGTAAATTATGCTCCTATCAAAGGTAGGTATAAGGTTTATATTATTGATGAAGTTCATATGATGAGTGCCAATGCTTTTAATGCACTTCTTAAAACTCTTGAAGAACCACCAAGTCATGTTGTTTTTATTTTAGCTACTACAGAACCACACAAGATTATCCCAACGATTTTAAGTAGATGTCAACGTTATAACTTTTCAAAAGTTAGTGATAAAGATATTAAACAACGGATGATTGAGATTTTAAAAATAGAAAATATTAGTTATGAAGAAAGTGCAATTGATCTAATCATTAGTCTAGCTGATGGAGGGGTTCGAGATGCCTTATCTATGCTTGATCAAGTTTTAGCATATGCTAATCAAACACTAAATGAAGAGGACGTTCTTGATTTGTTTGCGCTATTAAATAAAACCGACAAATTAGACCTCCTTTATGCAATTAAGGATCATAATGTTAAACTACTGATGAACAAAATCTCCCATTTTCTTGATAAAGGTATTGATGTACGACGATTAAGCGCGGATTTGTTGGGTTTATTAAAGGATTTGCTCATCTTTTATAAGACAAAAGATGAAAGCCTCATGCTCTTTTTAACTAAGCGCGAGGCAAAACATTTAAGTGCCAATTTAAGTTTGTCGCGACTAAATGAACTAATTAATTCTTTATTAAAAGCACTAAATGATTTTCGTTTTGTAACTGATTTGCGCTCATTGTTCGAATTAACACTTCTTCAAATGGCTTCTTCTGGAGATGACTTCACTTCTACAAAAATTGAACAACCAGTGAATCCTACATCCTTAGAAACTAGTTCTAAAATAGAACCTATTTCTTCCGTTGAACAAAAGATACAAGAAAATATAAAACCAACTATAGTAAAAAAAGTGGAATTAGAAAAAGAGGAAGAATTACCTCCGTTTTTACAAGAACAAGAAAGTCCTACGCAAAAAACTGAAAACGATAATAAAGATCAAAATAGAGAAACTATTCCTTTTCCAATTTCAGCTAACGAACCTCCACCGCTAGAGGGCCCAGAACTCATGTTTGCTAGAGAGGAATATTTACCTATACAAGAGGAACATAAACGAAAGGTTGCTCAAAAAAGAAAGGTAATTCTTGATGCTCTTGTAATTGAAACTCCCAAAATTAAAGTTGGTAGATTTATAAAAGAAGGACCGTCAATTTCCTTAAGTGATGATACCTTAATTAAAGCAATGACTCTTGGCAGTCGTGACGAACGTCGAAATCTTTATGATAACGCCTGGAAAAAGCTTCCTTTTATGGGGGAGGAGGATGAAAATCTTGCATCATTTTCAAGTCTACTACATAATGGCACTCCTTATATTTTAACTGATCAATTATTAGTTCTTGTTTACGAATTTAATGAACATGCTAACCTTTGTAATTTAATTGATAATCAACAATCTCTTAGAAAAATTATTGCTGAATTTTTAGGACGTGAAGTTGTAGTCTATGCAATTTCTCGAACCCATGAAAGAAAAGTAACTAAACTCTTTACAAACTTAAATCAACTACATCAATTACCACGAGTTAAAAACATAGATAAAGAATTGGAGGAAATTTTATAAATGGCCCAAAGAAAAATGCAATCCCTGATGGCTCAAGCCCAAAAAATGCAACGCCAGTTACAAACTAAAATGGCTGAATTAGCTAATCAAGAATTTGAAGCAACTAAGGGTGGTGGTGTTAAAGTAGTACTTTACGGAGATCGCTCAGTTGTTGAAATTGATATAAATGAAGATTTATTAGAAAAAGAAAACAAAGAAATGGTGGAAACCATGCTCATTTTAGCTTTTAATGAATGCCTTGAAAAAATTAAAGAGGCAGAAGAGAAGATTAACGCTGAAGTTACCGGAGGCTTACCAGGAGGTTTTTAATATGGAAAAGCTTCGCTCAATTGAAGAATTAATAGATGCTCTTAAAAGATTGCCAAGCATTGGTTCAAAGTCTGCTGAGCGAATGGCTTTCGCCTTGTTAAATTTTCAACAAGACGACTTAGATGATTTAGCAAATAAAATATCGAGTATAAAAAAGAAAGTTCATCCATGCCCAATTTGCGGCTTATACACCGAAAATGCGATATGTTCGATTTGTAATGACCCCGAGAGAACCGATGAATTAATTATTGTTGTTGCAAAACCAAATGACATTATAGGTTTTGAACAATTAGCTAATTTTCATGGTCGTTATCATGTTTTAGGGGGGCTTGTTGGAACTACTTCTTTAACTAAAATCAGTGACTTAAATATTGACTCATTAATTGAACGTATAAATAAAGAAAAAACAAAAGAACTTATTATCGCTACTAACCCAAATATTGAAGGTGAAACTACTGCGTTATATTTGGCAAAATTATTAGAAGATATCCCAGTTAAAGTTACACGCATCGGCTATGGAGTAGCTATGGGAAGCCAAATTGATTATGTTGATAGTCTGACTTTACATAAATCGTTAGAAGGTAGAAAAGAAATTAAATAGGGGGATTTACTATGTTTATTACATTAGAAGGGCCAGAAGGCAGCGGAAAAACAAGCGTAACTAAAATTCTAATTGCTGAATTAACGAAAAGAGGTTATGACGTTCTATTTACAAGAGAACCAGGTGGGACACCCATAGCAGAGCAAATTCGTGACATTATTTTAGATAAGAAAAATACCCTTTTAGATACACGAGCTGAAGCTCTTTTATATGCTGCAAGTAGACGACAACACCTTAAAGAAAAGGTTTGGCCCGCATTAAAAGAAGGGAAAATTGTTATTTGTGATCGCTTTTTAGATTCTTCTCTTGCTTATCAAGGTGGTGCTCGTGGCCTTGGAGTAAACGAAGTGTTAAATATTAACTTATTTGCAACTGAGGGTTCTTTTCCGGATTTAACACTCCTTTTTGATGTTGATCCTGAAATTGGGCTACGAAGAATACGGAAAAACCGGGCTTACGAAATCAATCGTCTTGATTTAGAGGAACTTACTTTTCACCAAAAAGTCCGTGAAACTTTTTTAGAACTCTCGATTAAATATAAGGATCGTTATCGTATAATTGATGCATCGCAAGAATTAGAACTTGTTGCAAATAATGCATTAAAAATTGTTTTAGATAAATTAGAAAATGGATGTAAGTAATTATTTAGAAATATATCAAAAACCATTATATAAGACATTTGTTAACGCTTTAGCTAACAACAGTCTTTCGCATGCTTATTTAATTAAAGGTGGGTCCGGTTCTCCTTTAATTGAAGTAGCAACACATTTAGCTAAAACACTTGTTTGTGAAAAGCGTAATCCGCTCGCTTGCGATAATTGTATCAGTTGTCATCGCTTTAGTCAGGGGCTTAATCCTGATTTAATTTTTCTAGATGGTCGAGAAGGAACCATTAAAATTGGCGATATTAGAAATTTAGAAACTTCTTTTTCTTCTACTGCTATAGAAAAAGGCGGAACATTAATTTATGTTATACATTTAGTTGAAAAAATGACACCAGAAGCAAGTAACGCATTACTTAAGTTTTTAGAAGAACCAAGTCATGAAATATATGCTTTCTTAACTACAGAAAATGAAGAGAATGTTTTACCTACAATTTTATCGCGCTCACAAAAACTAATATTGTCACTTCTTCCTTCAGAATTAATCTTTCAAAAATGCGATGAATTATGTATTTCTCGCACGCAAAGTGAAATATTAGTTAATTTTTATAATGTAGCAGATGTAATTAATGAAAAAGTTAATGATGAAGAATATCTTAGAATTTATGATTTGGTCATGGACACACTAAATACAATAAATAGTAATGTCAAAGATGGTGTTTTATTTATTCAAACTGAAGTTAGTAAAGCTTTTGCTTACGGGGCAAAAACTAGAGATTCTGCTCGTCGTTTTCTCGAACTATTTACGCTTTTTGTTAAAGATTTGGTAAACTATAAACTAAATGCGGACATAACTTTGAATAGTTATGAACCATTAATTAAAGATCTAGCTGATAAAATTAAAAACCCTGAAAATATTTTAATTACATTTATAGAAAGCCTTACTCGCTTAGATTCATATGTTAATATTCCTCTTCTGCTAGACCATTTAGCAATAACAATTTATAAGGAGACTATCAATGACAGATAATATAAATCAATTTTTCTTATCAATTTCCTTTAGTAGGGGCTCAAAACCGTATTATTTTTCATGTCCTACTGATGAATTTAAAAGCGGAGAATACATAATAGTTGAAACTGTTCGTGGTACTGAAGTCGGTATTGTTATTCGTGAACCTTTACCACTTAGCGAATACAAAAGTGACTTAGCTCTTAAACCTATTATTAAAAAGGCTGATGAAAACGAAATAGCTCGACACTATCAAAACCTAGATGACGCGCAAGAAGCCCTTGCTTTTTGTGCTAAACAAATTGAATACTTGAAACTAGATATGCACTTGATAAGCGCAGAATATACTTTTGACCGCGACAAAATAATATTTACTTATGTTGCTGATCAGCGTGTTGACTTTAGGGAACTTTTAAAAATCCTTGCTTCTCAATTAAGAACACGTATAGAGCTTAGACAAATTGGAAGTCGTGATAAAGCGAAGCTTGTTGGTGGTGTTGGAGTTTGTGGTCTTCCTTTGTGTTGTAATTTATTTTTGCGCGATTTTGATGGTATATCAATTAATCGTGCAAAAAATCAAAATCTAACTCTAAACATACCAAAATTAACTGGACAATGTTCTAGACTTATGTGTTGTTTGGCTTATGAAGACGATTATTATAAAGAGGCAAATAAGAGATTTCCTCCTATTGGTCAGGCTATTAAATTGCGTGGAGAAAAATATTTTGTAAACTCATTCAATGTTATTAGCGAAGAGGTCAAACTAACAAATGAAAATGACACAATAATTGTTTCTTTAGAAGAAATTAAAGGAAAGTGGAAAAACACTAATGAAGAGGAATAAATCTTTTACTAAGATACCTTTTTATTTTGTTGCTACTCCAATTGGAAATCTAAGTGAGTTTTCTAATCGAGCAATAGATATTTTAAATAATGTTGATTTTATTGCTTGTGAGGATACTCGTGTTACAGGTGTTCTTCTTTCTTATTACAAAATTTCAAAACCTTTAATAAGTCTTTTTGAACATAACGAAAAAGAAAAAGCTTTAGAAATAATAAAACAAATCCAAAAAGGACAAACAGGTGCTTATGTCTCTGATGCAGGTTATCCTCTAATTAGTGATCCTGGAGCAATTCTAGTAAATGAATTATTAAGTAATGACATCTATATAAGTGTTATTAATGGTCCAAGTGCTCTTTTACCTGCACTAATCGGCAGTGGAATATCAACATCTTCCTTTTATTTTCGAGGCTTTTTACCACCAAAACTAAACTTATCATTTGATGAAGAAAGTTGTCTTAGAACAAGAAAAGAAACATTAATTTTTTATGAATCCCCTCATAGAATTAAAAAAACAATGAGTTATTTATATGATATCCTTGGTGATAGAAAAGTTACGTTAGCTCGAGAATTAACAAAAATCAACGAGGAATATTTATATGGTACTTTAAAAGAATTTTTGACTTTTGATTATAAAACGATAAAAGGAGAAATTGTAATTGTAGTTGAAGGAAGTACAATCTCTAACGAGGATATAATTTTTGAAAATTCAAAAAAACAAGTTTCTCTTCTTCTTAAAGAAAACTATGCGTTAAAAGAAGCATGCAAAATTGTTAGTTTATTAAATAACATAAGCAAAAACGCACTATATCGTGCATTTTTGACTGATAAATAATTTGTTAATTTAGAATTATGCGGCAACTTTAACTTGCTGCTTTTTCTTTTTGTATCGCAAATAAACCAAACCAACTATTGCAAAATAAAATCCACCGAAACTCGCTAATAATCCACTTGTTAAATATTCCGGAACAAAAACAAGAGAATATTGGTTATTACCTTTTGGTGCTACAAAGCCAACAAAACCTCCATGTGTTTTATAAACTTTGATATGACTGTTTTCATTTGTTATTTTATTGACATATCCTGCGTGCCACCCCTTATCATAAGGTATCGTAGTAATAATAAATTTTTCATCTTCAAAATTAGTAGTAAATGTTACTTCATTTCTTTTCCATTTGATGTTTTCTAATGGATATCGCTTTGTATTTTCAATTATTTGATTTTGAGTTGTTTCATCATAGGTAAAAATATAAGAGGTTGAATAGTCCTTAAATGTTTCTTGTGGAATGATGATAATTCGCTTTATTGCTTTAGGAGCAGAAAACCCACGTAAAACTTTATAAGTTGTTGATCCGCTTGGAGATGTATGATTGTCATAGGTAACGATTTTTCCATCAGTTCCAAGTAAATATATATTGGCTTTAGCTGCTAATGGATATTGAAAAATAATTGATCCGCTATTAGATAAAAAGGGTTGCCCATTATTTCTTTCAAAAACTATTCCTACGTGTTGTTTAGATCCAACATTAAATGCGGTACAAGATCTTGATGCTAATTCATTAGAATTAAATTTAGTAATTGGAAATTCCCTAGAACAATAATAAATGGTTTTACTAAACCCAAATTCACTGCTTAAGCCATTTGAATATTGATGAGCATTCATTTGATAATATTTAAAATCTATTTCATTAAAAGTTGGGTGATTCTTCTTTACTTCATTAAAATCATCAAAAGAAAGAATAGCTGACTGTAAATATAATTCTTCTATTTTTACAATCCCCGTTCTTCCCGAATTACGTACAACATCTATGATTTTTTCACCATCAGATTGTTCATAAGACATTATATTATCTACTGCAAAACCAGTATTAAAATGATTATCGTTCCCAAAAACAAGTCGTTGTTCCGTGGACATTTCTTCGTCCAAAATATGTGTTAAGGGAACATTTGGACGTAATACAGCATTCTGCTCTTGTCCTATAGTTGGATTAGCCTCATTTGGCCTCATTACATAATATTTTATATTTAAGAATTGATCTAAAAGCGGTCTTTTTTCATGTACACCAAGCGACCAACCTAAATAGTTATAATTTATTTTGCTCCAATAATTAAAATCCATTAATTCAAAATTATACAATGAGTGGAAAGTTGTAACGCCATTATAATCAAGGGCCATTGGAAGATTGTCTCTTCCTTTTCTAGCACTGGTAGAATAAACTCTATAATAAGAACCATCTAGCGCCTTAATTTTTCTAATAACTTCTTCATCTTGTTTAAAACTAGTCTGACCGCCAAAAACATGATTTTGATAAGATATCGTTCCATGGAAATTAAGAGTTAAAATACCCATTATTACTGCTTCAATTGTTGTTATTGCAAATAAAACAGGACTTGCTGCTTTCTTTTCGTACATATATCTAAACATTAAATACACGACAAAAAGGACACCAAATTGGTAATATGCTACATATTCACGTTGGAATAAAAACGTAAATGTATTTTTATTTTGATAATTAAAGGCCCATAAATATGTAATACCCATAAGTAAAGCAATTACTACAAATGAAACATCAAAGTACCACCGTTTAAATTCTTTTCTTTCTTCATAAGATGAAGCTACATAAGTAATAAGTAGGAACACCGGAAATAACTGCCATCTACCGTATTCTTTAGTAAAACCATGGAATAAGTTGTAAGCAAACGGAGTAAAAATAGCCAGAAGAAATATACCTAGAGCAATAAACGGACTTGCTTTTCTTTTTTTAAAAGAGTGAATTAACGAAGGAATTAAAAGTAATGTTACAGGCGTAAAAGTAAATAAACTAGAAATTGTATTATCGTAAGAACTTCTATTTAATAATGTAACGCTACGATCTGATATTGTGGGAAATAAAAATGAAATTAGAGGGTAAAACTTTTTATATTCAAAGGATTCATTTTGTGTTTCCCATTTAGTTAAATAAGCAATGAGTGTTTTCCAATCTTTTAATTTAAATGTTGATTTAAGATTATCTAAATACGTTGCATTTGTAACGCGATCACTATTTCGTGCTACATCTAACCCTGGTAAAAAGGCTAAACCCGCTCCAAGAATACCAAACAAAAAACCTAAAAATCCAAGACCAATAACTTCAATCCGGACCCTATTGTTAGGAAATTTAGTAAATAGTTGAATGTAGCGAAATCCTGCATATAAAACTCCTACCATACAAGTAGTAACAAGGAAAAAGTAATTTGCTAAACCCATTATTGCTAAACTTAATGCTAAGAAGAATGGCTGACGTTCTTTAAAAACTTTCTCTATTCCTAGAAACACAAATGGAAACATTACTGTCACTTCCATAAAATGGTTAAACCACAAATAATAAACATTCCAGCCACAAAATGCGTACATTAAAGCAAAAAGTCTAGCGGTCGTTTCTTTTATACCCATATATTTTAAATAAGCTCTCATTGATAAAGCAGCTAACACAAATTTTGTAATCATTAAAACTGATATTCCTTGCGGAACTAATGAACGTGGAAATAATAAAATTGGTAAGAAAAACGGATTTAGAGCATAATAAAACGCATTTGATCCAATGTTATTAACGCCAAGAAAAGTATTAGTATCCCATAACGGAAACTGTCCTGTTTTAAAAAATGACCAATAATCATCATAACCATTAATATAAAACTGAAGTTGTTGCTGAGTAAAGTCGCCGCCAAAAGGAATAGTAAATGAGTCTTTAAATAAACTAGATGAGAAAAATAAAATAGCAATTATAAATAATGTAATTATATAGAAGTATAAAGGGTTGTCAGTCCTTCCAAACCTCTCAAGAAAAATAGTCCACCTTTTTTGTAAGTTTAATTTTTCTTCTTTTACAACATCATTTTCTTTATCAACTAGAGTCAAATGATTTATCAAAAAAGCTATTGCACATATTAAATACAGAAGAAAAATTAAAATAAATATAATCGCTATTGCGGGAAATTCAGTATATAAACTATTGACCGGACTTAATAAACTAGCAAGTCTCCTTAATGCTTGATAGAAAGGAAAAAGCGACAATAATGGTGTCAATATTGCAAAAACGCGTTTTTTATCTTGCTTCTTTTTAAAAATAAAAATTGCATTTATAGTAATTAATGTAGCAAATATAATCGCAATAAATATAAACCATAATAAAGGAGCGATACCTTTATCAAATTGTCCTCTTGGAGCAACCATTAGAGTTACAAGATAAAAAAGCGCTAATAGCGTTATATGTAAATAATTTAAAAATATCGTTCTTTTACTCTTGGTTACCATTTTTTATATCATCTGTTGTATGAGTTTCTTCTTCATCATCTTTATTAAAATGGTTGAAATTAATGCCTACAACTCGATCTAAAGGTAGTGAAAAAATAATGCCTTGTCCTTCTGTATCAAGGCCCGCATTATTATAAATGGCTTTCATGACTTTATCTTTTATTTTATTAGGAACTACGATTAAGACAATTTCTTTATTTGGACTAATGGTTATACCAAATAATTTTTCAATTTCTTTATTTCCAGTTCCTCTACCATGGAGGACGGTTCCTCCGCCTGCTCCAGCGGCTTTTGCAGCATCCATGACAAGATCTACGAATCCTGAATTGATAATAACAATGATTAAATTAGTTTCTTTTTTGTCCATCTTAAGCTCCTTTTTGCTTGTTTACAACATTATTTGATAAATATTTGTAAATCGATACGCCTATAATTGATTCAAGACCAACACTGAAGGCGACACCTTTGTGTTTTTTTGATATTTCAAATCTTCTTTTTATATAGTTAAATGCTTCGTCTATTTTTTCTTCTTTAATAATTGCTAATACGATATCTTTATTTGGCTCACTTAAACCAAGCAATGAGATTAGTTCGCTTGTCGCGGTTCCTTTCCCAAAAATAATGATTTGTAGGTTACTTTCTAGTGTTTGAAAATAATCAACAAAAACATCGCTAGCGTCTCGATCTACAATCGTAACTAATAGTGAAAGTTTTTTGATTTCGTTTGTTTCACTAAAAGGCTTACGTATAGTTGTTTTTGCGTGTTTAGTTAAAGCGTTTTTCACTATGTAACCTCCTTAATTAAAATAAATAATTTCTGCTTCGTATTCTTCAACTCGACGAGCTTTACTAATTCTAATGGCAGCACGTTCTTTAACCATTGCACCAAACCCAAGTAATTGAATTGTAATTAAGGGCATCATTGAAATCAAGCCTATTGTTCCTAAGCCGTTTAGGACTAAGTCGCGTCCTGGAATCGCCATAGTAACACCCATTATGATTGGCGCTAGAAAGCTTGCGGTAAGAGCACTACTTACAGCGCCCCCACCATCAAAGGCAATTGATGTATAAACGCGTGGAACAATAAATGTTAAAGCGACAGCAATAAAATAACCTGGGACAATAAAATACATAAATGAAAAGTCAAAATATACGCGTATTACTGAGAGCATCATAGAAATACATACACCCCCAGCTAACGTTAATACAAGTGTTGTTTTCTTAATAGTTCCGTCACTTATTTCCTCAACTTGTGATCCAAGAAAATGAACGCTTGGCTCTGCTAAACAAGCTAAGCCACCAATCAAAGCAATAATTGTAAGCATAATAGCTAAATTATTCTTATTAACAAGCACTTCACCTATTAAGTTACCAATTGGAACATACCCTATATTTGCACCTGCTATAAATAGAAGTAATCCCATATATACATATATAAATCCAACACCAATTCGAAGTAATTTTCTTTTGGAAAGTTTAATATAAAAAACTTGATAAATTACAAAAAATACTAAAATAGGTACTAAAACTAATGCATTATCAATCGCTGCATGTTTTATTGCATTTAAAATCATTTGTGAAATTGTTAAAACTTCACCACTTTCACCTGCTGAATATGTTGGTTTATCACTAAAAATTCCCATAATAATCACAAATAAAATGGGTCCAAGGATTGCAAATCCGACAAATCCAAAACTATCTTCTTGTGCCCTTCTTTTAGAAAGCGTCATCGCTACACCGGTTCCAATTGCAATAATAAACGGAACCGTTACTACTCCTGTTGCAACTCCAGACGAGTCAAACGCCATTGGTAAAAACTCAGGAGCAACTAATATTGCGCACCCAAAAATTAGAACATATGTAGTTATAACGAATACATTAAAATGCTTATTGAAAATAACTTTTAAAACAGCAAGAACAAGATATAATCCCACGCCTCCTGCAACTACAAAAACAAAAACATAACGATTAATTGGGGTTTGAGTTGCCAAAAGCATGACCGATGGTTCGGCAGAGGTAATTACAAATCCCATAATAAATACAATTAATATCAAAAGTGGAAATTTAGAAACTTTTACAAGGGAGGATCCAATCATTTCTCCGACTTTTAAAAGCGATTCACTTACACCGATATTGAATAGAATTAATCCGATTAGTAAAAAAGCGGCTCCTATAACAAATGTAATAATGTTGTTTCCAAGTGGCACTAAACCTGTAAAATGTAATAAAATAACCGTCAATGTGACTGGTAATATTGAGAGTAACGCATCTTTTACATGTTGTAATAATTGTTTAATCATAAATCTACCGCTTTATATTATACGAAAAAAGTACAAAAAAGCGAAATATATAATTTCGTCTTTTTTATTCTTTATTATATTTACTTAAGAAGTTGACTAAATTCTCTGGGTAATGGAGTTTTAAATGCCATTATTTTCTTCGTAATTGGATTCTTAAATACTAACTCGTACGCATGAAGACCTAATCTTTTAATTTTCGTCTTTTCTCCATTATATTTTTCATCTCCAATAATTGGAAATCCTAAATCTCTAAAGTGGACCCTTATTTGATTTTTTCGGCCTGTCTGCAATTTAACATCATAAAGTGAAAACTCATTATTTCCTCTTAAAAACTCATAGTGAGTTTCGGAATATTTCGCATCTTTCGTTTTAGCACCTGAATAAACTTGTTGTGTTTTACTTTGATGAAGGAAAGATTTAATAACCCCGCTATTTTGGGGTGTTTTTCCTTTTATCACTGCAAAATAGGCTCGTTTTGTAACAAAGTGATTCCAATTTTTGTGAAGCGCATTTACTAAGTTTGGTGTTTTAGAAAACATTAAAATTCCCGATGTCTCTTTATCAAGCCGATGTAGTACAAAGGCCCTCGCATTTGGATTATCTTGTCTTAAATATTCATTAACATATCGGTATGCTGTGGATTCTTTTTCTTTATCGCTTGCTATTGAAAGAAGACCTGCAGGTTTATTGATTACAATTAACATGTCATCTTCATAAATAATAGGAAGTTTTAATTTGTGTGTTATTGTATTGCGAAACGGCGTTACTTTTATTACATCACCTTTCACCAATTTAAAATTATATTGCGAAACAACAATATCATTTACTAATATTTGTTTTCTTTTTAATAAACTTTTGATGTTATTTCGACTTCTCCCTTTGAGATTTTCTATCAAATAATCAAAAAGTTCTGAGGTTTCTTTTACTTGATACTCTTCATTTTTTTGTTTTAGGCGACCTCTATTTTGTTTCATAATTTAGTTTTCTTCTTTCCAAGACCTAAAACTACTAAGAAAAAGCCGCCAAAGAGCAACGGAGAACTAATAATAAAAGGTAAAATACTTGTTTCAATAGTATCTTGACCGGCTTCTAAATTGCTATTATGAATTAATGCGCCAAAATATTTGACAATTCCAAAACCAAGTATGATCAAACCTGCTACTAAAAGTAAAACGCCAGCTATAGTAGCAACTATTTTCAATATTTTATCTCTTTTTTTTGAGCTCGTCATATTTTTCTTTACGGCCTTTACTTATTTCTAATGGATATTTCTTATCATTAACATCCAATTTATTTTTCAAAATTTCGTTCAAATCTAATTTGTAAGCATCAGCAATTAGAATTACATACATTAAAATATCCGCCAATTCCTCTTTTATTTTATCTTTTTTATTATTTTCCCATTGATCACTACCCGACCACTGGTAAACCTCAAGTAATTCAGAAGCCTCCAAAACTAAACTTACGGCTAAATCTTTACCAGTATGATATTGTTCCCAATCACGATCCTTACTAAAAGTGATTACCTTTTCATATATTTTTTTATCAATCATTTTTTTCTACATCCTTGATTGAACTTTTAATAGTTTCCTTTGTAGTTGTCTTTGCAAATTTATCCACCTCTATTTTATTACGGATACCTTTACTAATTACAGCGGGACCACCTACACATCCACCCTCACACACCATTCCTTCAAGGAAGTTAAATTCTTTTGTCCCGCTTTTGGTTTTATTAAGTGCACTACGGCAATTAACTATTCCATCACAAATTAACTGTTTAAATTCAAAACCAGCGACTTCTAGTTCCTTTATCGCTTGAGTAACTGCTTCAGTTAATCCTCCAACTCTACCAAAAATTCTTCCATAATAACTTGCATCTGTTAGAGAGGTTGCTTCTAGAGTATCTAATTCTATCTCGCGGCTTACAAAAAGTGCTAAAAGTTCTTCAAATGTTAAAACAACATCTGTCCACTTTGACTCTTCTTCCTTTTTAATTTCTGCCTTCTTGGCCATACACGGACCAATAAATATTGTTTTTGCAGTATTATCTTTAGATTTTATATATTTTGCAATTGTTGCTTGAGGACTTAAATTATGCGATATGTGGGGGGCAACAGTTGGATAGTGTTTTTTAATTAACTCAACAAAGGCAGGGCAACAACTTGAAGTTAAAAAACCTTTATCTATTAATTCTTGGGATTCTGCGATAGCAACTAAGTCAGCTCCTAAGGCCGCTTCAACAACATGAGTAAAACCAAGTTTTTTAATTCCTGTAACAACTTGTTCATAACTTACTCCTCTAAATTGACCAGCAATTGCGGGGGCAACGATTGCATATTTATTATATTTTTCGTTCTTTTTATCTTTTAAAATATCTATTGCATCTAAAAGATATGATTTATCCATAATCGCACCAAAAGGACACTTTACTGAGCAGTGTCCACATGATACACATTTATTATTATCAATTTCGCAAGCTCCGTATTGATCAATTGTAATTGCATCTACATGACACGCTGTTTCACAAGGTCTACGATAATTAATAATAGCGTTATATGGACATGCTTTAGCACACAAACCGCAATTAATACATTTGCATTTATCTATTTTAGCAGTATGATCAATAGGATCTATATAAATGCATTTTTTTGGACATGCTTCTAGACAATAGTGAGCGATACAGCCGCGACATACATTAGTTACTGTGTAACCTCCTAAAGGACATTCATCACATGCAATTTTGATCACTTCCATAATATTAGGATTACGACTATCTCCTCCACATGCTAGCTTTACTCTTTCTCGTAAAATTGCTTGTTCTTTATGATTACAACATCGCATTGTTGCAGTTGGTCCTGGTTTAATTTCTTGAGGAATATAACTATATCCTTCAAGAAGTCGATCTTGATAAGCTAATGTTGCAACTTTGACTAATACCTTATGCTTTAATTCACTAATTTTTGTTTCAAATTTTATATTCATGGCTTTACCTCATAATTTCTTGTTTAACTATATTGCGCAAATATGACTTCTTTTCTTCTAAAGCGGTGTCTAAAATCCACGCTGCAACCAACGGCATCCAGTTTCTTATAAATTTTTCTTCAATAACTGATTTTTCTACATATCGTTTTAAATACTTTTCTGAAAGTTCGTTTTGATCATGTAAATTGAACCATAAATATGTTTTAGCAACATCTGCGGCAGCATTACCTTCACTAACGTGTGCCCAATCAATTACCCATACTTTTCCATTATCATCAATAATTATATTGCTTGGATTATAATCTCCATGAACAACTTCATGGAATTGTTCCATTTCTTCTAATCGAATTTGAAAATCATATCTTGTTGTGGCACGCAACTCACTACGAGCAATTCTACGACTCATTCGATGAGCCAATGGATTAAGAAGAAAACTATTTTGTTTAGACATTAATATTTGTGTGTCTATAAATATATCTAAATACTCGTCTAATTTGTCTGGGTTTTCAATCATCAATTGTTCGAGCGTTTTTCCTTTAATTTCTTCGCTTATAAAAGCCCAACAGCCATCAATTTCAACAACTTCAATGACTTTTGGGACATTAATTTCACTACCTTCCATTCTAGTTTGATTTAACGCTTCATTAAAAACATTTGTTTTCGGATAACCTTTTACAAATAATTTGATGATTTTTCCGTCTTCAACATAAACGGTTTTATAGGATCTTTTAGAAATAACATTTTTAAGTTTCATTAATTTTCTCCTTACTTCTTAGTTTAAAAACTAAGCGTATTTAGTTTACTATAAAACAAGTAATTTTCAATATAACGAAAATGGTCATTAATTTTAATGACCATTTTTATTACTAAATTGTTTAAAACAAAAATTAAAACCAACGTTTC
>JAAYSA010000020.1 GCA_012518455.1 Erysipelotrichaceae bacterium
CCAACATGAAATTTTGGTATTTCTTTATCTTTTCGTGACTCAAAAAGACCATAAACCATCCGGTAACCCTCAAAGACTGTTTTTACACCTTCAAGAGAGAATTCATTTCCTCCGCCATTAAACGTGATGGTAGTAACTTCTTCTTTAGCGGCAGTCATTAAACTAGCTAGTGCTCTAGCATAGATTAATTGATAAATTTTAAATTGTTCTTCTGTTAAAGCGTTTTTGATACTATCGGGTGATCGTTGTACATTTGTTGGTCTAATTGCTTCATGTGCACCTTGAACACTTTGATTTGCTTTAAGTGTTCTTTTAAGTTGTGTTGAGCGTAAATAATTATCACCAAATTGGTCAATGATATAGTTTGATGCCTTCCCAATAAACGATGAACTCATATTTGTCGCATCCGTACGCATATAAGTAATCAAACCTATTTGCTCTCCATTAATTGTGACTCCTTCATAAAGTTGTTGTGCTATCATCATTGTTTTTCTAGAAGTATATCCAAATTTATAAGAAGCTTCTTGTTGAAGTGACGAAGTTATAAAAGGAAGGCTTGGTTCTATCTTTCTTGTCCGCTTTTTAACATCAATAACTTCAATTTTAGTTGGAATTTGCGCGGTTATTTTATCAATTTCAGCTTTATTTGCAATTTTTGATTTACCAGAAGAATCTTTTACAAATCTTAAATTAAGAGTATCATTATCTCTTTTTATATCAATTGAAAGCACCCAATATTCTTCTGGAATAAAAGCTTCGATTTCTTTTTCTTTATCAACGATAATTTTTAATACTGCTGACTGGACTCTTCCTGCTGATTTAAGTGCGGCTTTCTTTTGTAGAAAGTTTGAAAGGCCAAAGCCCATAATTCTATCAAGCATTCTTCGTGCCTCTTGACTAGCAACTAAATCCATATTTATTGTATCTGGATTTTCAATTGCTTCTAAGATTGCATCTTTAGTAATTTCATGAAATCTAAGTCGCTTAACATTATCTACATCTAGTTCTAAAACAGTCGCTAGATGCCAAGCAATTGCCTCTCCTTCTCGGTCGGGGTCTGTCGCGATAATAACTGTATCAACCTTTTTACTTAGTTTTCTTAGTTCATCAACAGTTTTCTTCTTGTTCTTATCAATTATATAGCGACCAGTAAAATCATTTTCAATATCAATACCAAAACCACCCTTACCTGAAGTAGATAAATCACGAATATTTCCTTTGCTTGCCGCAATGGTATAGTCTTTACCTAAATAAGTGGCAATCGTTTTTGTTTTGGTTGGTGATTCGACAATTAATAATTTCATATCGCTCCTTTTTCATACCAAATATAAAGATAAAAAATAACATTGTCAACTAATCAAACTTGCAAGATAAGGGTTTATTTATATAAATAAAAGTTTTTTTATTTTTCTTTCGTTGAAACCTTTTTCCAAACGTCAATTATGTCTTTAGCACTCTCAACTAAATAGGCACCATCTTTAATTAATCTATTGCATCCACTATTTTCGTTAGCCTTAGTTGGAACGCAGTAAATATCACTCCCACGCGAAAGAGCGTAATTAATTGTAATAAAAGTTCCCGAGCGTATTTTAGACTCTACAACTAGAACGCCGTTAGTTAGGGCAGCCACTATTCTATTCCGCTCTGGAAAATACTCCTTACTAGGAGCAATGTTGCCTGGATATTCACTTAAAACTAAACCATGCTCTACTATTTTATAATATAAGGGCGTATTACTTTTTGGATATGGATAATCTATCCCACTTCCAAGGACTGCTATTGTTTTACCATTTGATGCTAAGGCAACCTCGTGAGCCTTAGCATCAATGCCTCTAGCCATTCCACTTACAATAGTATAGTTTTCTTTTATAAGATCACTTACTATCTCCTCTGTCATATTTAAACCATATTTTGTCGCATCACGTGAACCGACTACTGCTATTGCTTTATCTAGATTATCAAGTAATCTAATATCCCCTAAATAATATAAAACAAGTGGGGGACGATACATATACTTAAAACCTTCAGGATAATTGTCATCTAATATAGTAATAAAGTTACCAGTAAAGTTGCGCTTCGATTGTTCTAACTCACTTTGTTTTATTGGTTCTTTGTCTTTAATAGCTTGATAGATTTTATCGTAATTACCGTTATACTTCTGAGAAAAGAAAAAAAGCACATCATTTGCTTTCATAAAAAAGACCTCCTAAACATAAATTGGAGATCAGTTTGTTAAATAGTTTAAAAAAGTTTTAATTGTTGATATTGTGTTTTAGCAACAGGCTTATAAGAAAAGCGGTGAACACCTTTAATTGGGCCATATGTTTCAAGCGCTTCAAGATGTTTTTTAGTTGGATAACCTTTATTTCTTTTAAAATCATAATGTGGATACTTCTTATCTAGTTCAATCATTATTTCATCTCTTGTTACTTTGGCAAGTATTGAAGCTGCCGCAATGGATAAAGAACGAGCATCACCTTTAATAAGTGGGTCATAGGGATGAACGGTATTAATTTTCATTGCATCAGTTAAAACGATATCAAAAGGTACATTAATGCCACTTAGCGCATCTTCAAAGGCTTTTTTGGTAGCTTGATAAATATTAAGTTCATCAATTAATTTTGGTTCAATTATTACAATCTTATAAGAAAGAGCACTATTTTTAATTTCACTTGCAAGCTCTTTTCTTTGATTTGCGGTTAATTTTTTTGAATCATCAATTAAAGGATTTTCGTATTTAGGTGGTAATAAGACTGCTGACGCAACAACTGGTCCTGCTAAAGGTCCTCGACCTGCTTCATCAATGCCTACTATATAAAGATAGCCTTTACTACGATATTCTTGATCAATGTTATTTTTCATGTGGTGTTTCTAAACTAATTGGTCCAATCAGACCATTTCTAAATTCGGTCAATAATAAACTTTGAGTTCGATTAACTACTTCAAGTTCATCACCTAAAATGCCTCGTCTTTTAGCAATTGAGATAAATAATTCATGTGGATTATTGATCTTTTCTTTTAGGTCATAGCGAGTTTGAAGTAGGGGATAATATTTATCTAATAGAAAAGTTGCTAAATCGACACTAAGCGTTTCAATTGGTAGAATTTCTTCTCTAATCGTACCAAGAAGGGCAAGATTATGAATGTAATTTTTATTTTCATAATTAGGTGGCAAAATACCAGGCGTATCAATAAGAATAAACGACCTATCAACATTTATATATTGCTGATTTTTTGTATGACCTGGACGATTTGCAACACTTGCAGCTTTTCTTCCACTTAATTTATTAATTAAAGTTGATTTACCAACATTAGGAATCCCCACAACTAATACATTTGGAGGTAATATCTTATGTCCGTCTGGAAGAGTTTTAGCCTCATTTTGTGACCAAACCCTTGCAATTTCAGCCTTAATTTCGTTAATAAAGCGATTATCATTTAAATTTCCAAATAAAGTTGATACTTGCTTATCTGATAAATATTCAACCCATTTATTAGTTATGTTTTGGTCTGCTAAATCATTTTTAGTAAGCACAATGATTCTTTTTTTATGCTTTGTGATGTCACGTAGCACTTCATTTAATGAACTTCTTGGAGCACGAGCATCACAAAGCTCAAGAACGATATCAACAAGTTTTAATCGTTCTTTAATAAGGCGCAGTGCCTTTTGCATGTGACCTGGAAACCAATGAATATTTTTCTGAGACATTGTTAATATCTCCGCATTTTCCACAAAAGATAGAAATGTTTGCCTTTATATGTTGTTTTTAATTCGCCATCAACGACTGTTGTATTAATCTCATCAACATATCCTTGAATTAAACATAATACACCTACAATGCGATCTTTAGATACGGTGCCGACAATATTCCTTCTTGAGTCTTCTGAATTAGCTCTATTATCACCCATAACAAAATAATTATCTTCTTCTAGAGTCAATGGGAATTTTTCCATATTAGCAGGAGTAGTTCTAAGTTTTGCAGCATCAGTTAAGTATGGTTCTTCAAGTAGAACATAATCTTCTGCTCCAACTTCTTTAATCATTACTTTATCAAATTCTTGAAAGCCTTCGGTAAAATAAATACTTTCATTAGGAAGTGCAATAATTCGTTTTATATAGTATGAAAAACTTTCATCACTTCCTCCGCTATATTGTTTGAAAACAATAATATCCCCGCGTTTTATATTTTCGAGGGCCTTTTTGTTAGGGTTTACTAAACCAAATTCTTTGTTTTGCAAAGTTGGGGACATGGATGAGCCATCAACATAAATTGTCATGTAGTAACTATCAACAAAAACAAAAAGAGCACCAATTACAATAAAAAGAATTGTTAGAGACGTTAAAATGGGGGAAAGAATTTTTTCCCATTTATGTTTTTTCTCTTCTTTTGGATCTACTACATCTGGTCGTTCGACTTTTTCTAAAGCTGTTTCCATAATAAAACCTATCTATATAATTATAACTTATTCGGATATATATTCAATAAAGGACAGAAAAAGCCCCTTCTTATGAAGGGGCTCATTAAGCCTTTTAAGATTAAAGTTTTTCTTTAATTCGGGCTCTTCGACCTGAACGCTTACGAATATAGTAGATTTTCTTACGTCGTACTTTCCCGATTTTTAAGACTTCAATTGAATCAATATTAGGGGAATGATAAGGGAAAATCCTTTCAACTCCAACTTGTCCTGATCTTTTACGAACGGTGAATGTTTTAGAAACTCCACCGCCTCGAACTGCAATAACAACACCTTCAAATGCTTGGATACGTTGTTTATTACCTTCAATAATACGAACGTTAACACGGACAGTGTCACCAGTCGTAAATGCTGGTAAATCAGTACGAAGTTGGGAAGCGTTAATTTCGTTAACTAAGTTTTTGTTCATTAGACGCTCTCCTTTAATTAAATTTAGTTAGATGTTCATGCTTTTAGCAGAGGACCATTACTGCGCTATTTAGACGCTCCGTTATCTTATCAAAGATAAAAGGCTTTGTAAAGAGAAAAATATTAGCTTTTTGTTTGCTTAACCAACGATTGTTTTTATTACAAAATAAACAATATATAAACCTGCTAATCCGTAAAGCATAGGACTTATTTCTTTGCCTCTTTTACTAACTAACATTGCTAAACAATAGAAAATTAGACCAAATCCTAATCCATCGCTAATTGAATATGTTAATAACACTAATACAACAGTAAGAAATGCTGTAAACCCTACTATACGATCATTCCAATTAATATCTTTTAAATTACCAACAAACATCGAAGCCCCTACACAAACTAGAGCAGCAGATAAGACTGCAGGAGAATTAAAAATACTAAACAAGGGATAAATAAATGCACTTAATAAAAAGAGTAATCCTGCTGTGACAGCAACTAAGCCAGTTTTAGCACCTAGTTCTACTGCAACAGTACTTTCGGCAAATGAGGTTACAGTCGAGGTTCCAATTGGCGCACAAACAGCAGCTCCTACTGCATCGGCCAAAACTACTTTCTTTCCACCTATTAAATTTCCTTTTTCATCAACAATTCCTGCGCCTCTTCCTACTGCAAGTAAAGTAGCAGTTGTATCAGTTAGGTTTACGAAAATGAGCGAGAAAATAAACGCATATGTAGATGGATTCTTTAATGCAGTAGTCCAAAATTCACCATCTTTAAAAATACCAAAAGCAACTTCTTCTATGCCGCGCCCGCCCCATTTAGCTGCTGTATCATAGTGAGGCAACAATACATTCTCAGGAAAAAATGCATAATGAAGAATTATTCCTATTATTACGGTTGCAACTAATCCAATAGGTATTGCTAACCGTTGAATGTTTTTATTTGGAACAAACATTAAACACATTACAACTAAAATTGCAATAACACTTAAAATTACTTCTGGTTTTGAAAGATCTCCTAAAGTAACAAAGGTTTCTGTATCCATGGCAATGACACCACTATTTTTTAGTCCAACAAACGCGATAAAAGCGCCTAATCCAGCACCTATTATTAGTTTTATATCATTTGGAATTGCATTAATGATTTTTACCCTTATTGGAGTTAGTGTTAATAATAAGAAAATAACACCTGCTAAAAACATAACAATTAGAGCAGCTTGCCAAGATCTTAATGCAGCATAAATAACATAAGCTAAATATGCATTTACACCCATACCTGCACTTAAAACAATCGGAAAATTACCATAAAGCCCCATGAAAATAGAAATGACACCACTTACAATTGCAGTAGCAACAAAAACACCATCCCTATTCATTCCCATGTATGAAAGAATAGAAGCGTTAAGAGGCAAAATATAAATCATGGCAATAAAAGTGATTAAACCGCCAAGTAACTCGGTTGTTAATTTAGTACCACGTTCCTCAAACTTGAATAATTTGTTTAGCACTTTCATAAATTATCCTCCATTACTTATTTTATTGTTTACATTATACCCTTTTATTTAAATATAAAAGAAATTATTTTATGGGGTTAAGCAAAAATGCTTGACACAATATTTTAAAACGAGTATTATGATAACGACAAAAAGGAGGCAATTATGGCAGTCAAATTACGTTTAACTCGAATCGGACGTACACATGAACCTTACTACCGCATTGTTGCAGCAGATAGTCGCTACAGCCGTGATGGTCGTTTTATTGAACAAATTGGCGCTTACAATCCAAGACAAGATCTTAAAGAAGCAACAATTAATCGTGAAGCCGCTCTTAATTGGTTAAGTAAAGGTGCGCAACCAAGTGATACAGTTCGTGCTATTTTCCGTGCTCACGGTATTATGGAAGAATTTCACAATAGTAAATTAAAAAAGTAGGTAATTTATATGGGTAGATATGAAAATATTGTTCGCGAGTTAATTGAACCACTTGTAGAGAACAAAAAAGCATTATTAATTAATGAAATTGATCGTCCAGAAAAAAATACAACAACTGTGCTAGTTTATGGCGAACCTAATGATATTGCCGTTTTAGTCGGCAGAAAAGGTTCCGTTGCAACAGCTCTAAGAGAAGTTCTTTCAATCGCAGGTAAACTTGACAATAGACGAGTCTATTTAAAATTAGAAAGTTTTGACGATAGTAAAAAAGAAGAATAAACAAGGCTGCTTAGCAGCTTTTTTTATTTAGTTGTATTCATTTTGTTATAATTAAAATATGAAAAATAACTTTAAAACCGAATATATCAAAATTGGTTCTTTAATAGGAACTAGAGGGTTAAAGGGTGAATTTAAAGTTTATCCTACGACCGACTTTTTAGATGAGCGCTTTTATATTGGAGCTAAGGTTTTTCTTTTAAATGAAACAAACAATGATATTAAAAAAGTTACGATATCATCGGTAAACCAAATGAGAACATTATTAGTGTCATTTAAAGAAATTAACACCATTGAAGAGGCGGAAACGTTTTTACGATACGACATTGTAATTAACAAGAACGAGAACAAACTTCCTGATGGTTTCTATTATGAACACGACCTAATTGGTTTAGAAGTTTATACAATTGAAGGTGATTTTGTTGGGGTTATTAGTGAAATGTTAGAATATGCTCCATATAAAACATTTCGTGTAAAACGTGAGAATAAAAGAGATGTTCTTATACCCTATGTTGACACATTTGTTATAAAAACGGACATAGAAAACAAAAGGATAATTATTAATCCAATGGAGGGATTATTATGAAAATAACCATTTTAACTCTATTTCCGGAAATGTTTTCTGGTGTCCTTGAAAACTCAATTATTAAAAGAGCTATTACAAAAGGAAATGCTAAAGTTGGATTAATAAATATTCGTGATTTTACAAAAAATAAATATGGTCGCGTCGATACTCCTCCTATTGGTGGAGGTGCTGGCTTAGTTATGCAAGTTCAACCAATTGTCGATGCTTTAAGATCGATTGAATCTGGTTATAAGGTGCTTCTTTCCCCGCGGGGGACATCATTTAACCATGCAAAAGCGCGTTCTTTTTCGCAAAAAGAACATGTTATTTTGATTTGTGGCCATTACGAAGGTGTTGATGAAAGAGTAAATGATTATGTTGATGAACTCGTTTCAATTGGTGACTATGTTTTAACGGGTGGTGAAATTGGTGCAATGGCTATAACAGACGCCATAATTAGACTTTTGCCAGACTCAATCGCTAGTGATTCTCTTCTTGAAGAATCTTTCACTAACGGTTTACTTGAATATCCACAATATACAGAACCATTTGTGTTTGAAAATAAAAAGGTTCCACTAATTTTATATTCCGGCAATCATCAGGCAATTAAAAAATGGAGATTAAAACAATCTTTAAAAATAACTCAAAATTATAGACCTGACTTATTTAATAAGCATCATTTAACTAAGAAAGAAAAAAGCCTTCTTGAAGAAGGCGATAATCCTAAATGGGAAGATGATGCAATTAAAAAAGGCAGAAAATTTACTGAAAAAGATTAAAATGGCATTCCACCCGGTGGCATTCCAGGCGGTAATTTACCGCTTTTTTTATACTGTTGCATTTGTTTCATCATTTGCTTCATTGAATCATATTTCTTTAAAACTTTATTTATATCAGCGTTAGTTTTTCCACTGCCTCTTGCAATTCTTTGTTTACGTGAGTTTTTAAGAATGCTTGGGTTATTTCTCTCTTCCAAAGTCATTGAATTAATAATTGTTTCAAAATCTTTAAGTTCTTTTTCTGCTTTTTGCTGTTGCTCAGGTGTAATTTTTGGCATTCCTGGTATTAATTTTAAGATCCCCCCGAGTGATCCTAATTTTCTAATCTGTTTCATTTGCTCAAGCATATCATTAAGAGTAAAGGAGCCCTCCATCATTTTGGCAGCAGATTTACGCATTTCTTTCTCATCTATTTTCTCTTGAGCTTTTTCTACTAAAGTTAAAATATCACCCATACCAAGAATGCGTTCCGCCATTCGATCTGGATAGAAAATATCAAGATCTTCGATTTTTTCTCCAACACCAGTAAATTTAATAGGAACGCCAGTTAAGTGACGAATCGATAAAGCTGCTCCACCTCTTGTATCGCTATCTAACTTAGACATGATTACACCAGTTAAACCTAACTTCTTATCAAACCCTAATGCGGTATTAACAGCATCTTGCCCACTCATCGCATCAACAAGAAGCAAAATTTCATCCGGTATTACATCTTTTTTAATATTTGCAAGTTCATTCATTAATTCATCATCAATAGTCAAACGACCAGCAGTATCAATAATTAATACATCATATCTATCATCAAATGCTTTTTTCTTTGCTGCTTTTGCTATTTCAACTGGGTTAACTTTATCGCCCATATTTACAATATCCACACCAACTGTTTTAGCTAGAGTAACTAATTGATCAATGGCAGCAGGTCTATATATGTCTGCAGCAGCTAAAAGAACTTTTTTATTTAATTTATTTTTCATTAAATAAGCAAGTTTTCCTGCTGTTGTAGTTTTACCAGTACCTTGAAGACCAACTAGCATTATCACGGTAGGGCGACTCTTTTGATAACAAAGTTCGCTTTGGTCACTTCCTAATAATTCGACAATTTCATCACGAACAATTTTAACTACCATTTGTGATGGATTAAGTTCATCAAAAACTTTTGCGCCAAGTGCTTTTTCCTTTATATTATCTACAAAGGTTTTAACAACTTTAAAATTAACGTCTGCCTCAAAAAGTGCTACACGAATTTCTTGTAGCATCTCTTCCATATTTTTTTCAGTTAGACGTGACTGACCGCGTAACTTTTTTAATATCCCGGAAAATCGTTCAGATAGTGTTTCAAATGCCATACTATAATTCCTTCAATAATGTATTTATAATATCTTTTTGCTCTTTTGAAGCCGTTTTTGCAAGTTTTTCAAGCAGTTCTCTTCTTTTGTTGTTTTTAGCTACATTACCAAGAGTTTTTTCAAAATTTTGTAAATGTTTTACTGCCTTTTTTAGATTATCACTTACGCCCGCTTTTGATATTTTAAGCGCTTCACTTATTTCTTGTTGACTCAAATTATACAAATAATACATACTAAAAACTTCTTGTTGCCGAGGTGTTAATAATTTCCCATAGACAGCAAACAATTCATTAAAGTAGATAAATTGTTCTAGTTTCTTTTCATTCATTTTATAAACTCCATAGAAGGTTTATTATTATTAGCGTAATTGAATTTATTAGAAATCGCGTAATTAAGCGACGATGAAATAATGGATTATGGAGTCTCCCATTTGGGGAGTTTTTAAACTCAATAGAGGTCATGATTAAACTAATAACAAAGCTTGCAACAATGATTATTAATATCATGGCAAACAGTGGATTAAGCCCTCCAACAACAGATCCAATATAAAAAACAAGGTATTTAGTACCAATAAAGACGGCAAGGGCAATTATCAAACTAATAATACTAAATGTCCACATCATCATCTCCCAAGCACAATCCATATAAATATTTCTCTAAATCAAATTCTTCTAAATCATCTAGACTCTCACCTAATCCAATAAATCGAACAGGAACACCGATTTCATCCCGAATTGCTAAGATAATACCACCTTTACTTGTTCCATCCATTTTTGTTATAACAACACCAGTAAGACCTGTCGCTTCTGCAAAGGCTTTAGCTTGAATAACGCCATTTTGACCGGTGGTTGCATCAATTATTAGAAAGACTTCATCTGGGGCACCTTCAATTTGACGACTTATAACACGTCTAATCTTACTTAATTCATCCATTAGATGTGCTTTTGATTGAACACGGCCCGCTGTATCAATAATAACAAGATCATAACTTTCCCTTACTGCTCTTGCTACTCCGTCATAAGCAACACTAGCGGGATCTTGGTTTTTCTTACCAGTAACTATATCAACATTAAGTCGTTTAGCCCACACTTCTAATTGTTCAACAGCACCTGCTCTAAATGTATCGCCGGCAACTAAAAGAACTCGTTTTCGCATATTTTGATATCTTTTTGCGAGCTTTGCAATCGTTGTCGTTTTTCCAACACCATTAACTCCAACAATCAATAATACTGTTGGGCGATCTTCAACAAATGTAATTTCATTAACGATATCTTCACCTTGTTGGAGATAGCCAATAAACATTTTATCAACAAGAATTTCATTTATTGTGGTAGGATCACTTATCCCTTGAGAGTTAGCTTCTTTTTTGGTTGCCTCAATAATACTAAAAGTTAAATTTACTCCAACATCAGCCTCAATTAGTATTTGTAAAAGATTTTCAAAATACTCTTCATTAACTTTTTCATATTTTTTCGCTAACGATTTTAGGCGAGACGAAAATTGTTTGCGGCTTTTTTCCATGCCGACAACATATTTATTATTAGCTTCTTTTTTTGAACCAAATTTTTTCTTTAAAAAAGAAATAAGACCCACAATTAACTCGCTTTCTTTTCAAGGGCATCTTTAGCCGCCTCTTGTTCGGCAGCCTTTTTAGTTTTTCCGATACCTCTACCTAATTTAATGTCTTCTAAAAAGACTTCTGCTTCAAAATACTGCTCATTATTTGGTGATATGTGTTTTGTTGAAACATAATGGACTGTTTCTCTTCTTTCAGCTTGAATTGCCTCTTGAAGAGCATTTTTATAATTTGTTGTTTTCTTTATGTCATGACTTTTTACTATTGGACTAAAAATAACACTCATTATTTCCTTTGATTTAATTGGACCAGCTTCAAGATAAAGTGCGCCAACAAATGCCTCCAAAACATCTTCATAAAATCTTTCATTTTGAAGCGCTTCTTTAGGATTTATACTATCACCAAAGATTATTAGTTCGCCTAAACCAAGTTTTTTACCAATTTTTGCTAGCGATCTTGTTTGAACAATTTCACTCCGCATTAATGTCATATCGCCTTCAGTTAAATTAGGACGATGCTTGAAAATCAAATACGCCACATAACTGTTAATAAGTGCATCGCCTAAAAATTCAAGTCTTTCATAACTTTTAACATCACCTTTTACATTACAACTTGAATGAGTAAAAGCCGCTTGATATAAACTAATATCATGCGGTTCTATATCAAATGTTTTTAAAAAAGTGATAAGTTTATTCATCCATTTTTTCCTTAATTTCTTTAATTACATTATGTCTTGCCATTTTATAAGCAACTTCAATTGCGTTTTTAAACGCAGTCCCATCGCTACTACCATGGGCTTTAACTACAACTCCGTTAATACCAAGTAGCATTGCACCACCTGTATTTTTATAGTCAAGTTTTCTTTTCATATTTCTAATACTTTTTCTTGCAAACAAATAACCGACTTTTGAAGATGTTCGTTCAGTGAATGCATCCTTTAATAATTTGCCAATCATTTTAGCAATACCTTCGGTTGTTTTAAGAAAAACATTACCAGTAAAGCCATCAGCTACTATGACATCGGCTTCACCATTTAGTGCATCGCGTCCTTCAATATTACCTTTAAAATTAGGAAAATTTTGTTCTTTTAAGGTTCTATGTGTCTCAATAATTAAAGGACTTCCTTTACCAGATTCACTACCATTACTTAATAGAAAAACACCAGGATTTTCAATCTTTAATACGCTTTTTGCATATATTTGTCCCATTTTTGCAAATTGTACAAGTTGCGATACAGTGTTTTCATTATTAGCACCAATATCTAAGATTATGACATAATGATTTTCTTTTAAGGTAGGAAACGGCGAGACAAGTGCAGCACGTTCAACACCAGGAATCAGTTTTAATTTAATAGTTGCAGCACTTAAATAAGCGCCTGTTCCGCCTGCACTAACCATTCCATCTGCTTCTTCACTTAAATACAAATTTAGTGATTTAAGCATTGAACTTTCTTTAGCTCTCATAACATCTAATGGACCAGCATCCATTGCAATTACATCGCGAGCGTCTACTACTATTGCTCTAGAATCTAAGGAGGTTAACTCTTCTTTTCTTCCAACAGCAAAAATAGTTACATCTGGGTGTTCTTTTAAAAACGCATTAACGGCCTCAACTGTAATTTTTGAGCCTAGATCGCTCCCCATCATGTCGACAATTAATTTCATTTTTATCTCCGACGATTACCTAAAAGAATAATTAAAATACGTAGGGCTTTCACATAAATCCATAAGATAGTAATCAATAAACTTAATGATGCGACCCACTCATAGCGTTTATCTAGACCAGCATTAACTACTGATACTGCATATTCAAAATCCATCACAAGCATTAAAGATGCATAAATTAGAACCGCTAGAGAAATTAAAAGTGGAATGTACCAAGGGATACTTAATCCACCAGTAATAAAAAACATAATTAAAAATAAAATACTACATGCAAAAACACCAATCATAATTGCCATCATTACTTTATAAACAAGATTAATGTTTCTAAATGTATTGTTTCGGTATAAAAGTAACATAATAAGGAAGATAATTACTGTTGCTCCTGCAGCCATAAAAACAACACCAGGAAAAACAATATCAATAATCGCGCTTATTACACCTAAATAAATTCCTTGTGCAATTGCATAAGTAAAAGACATTACATTTGCGATTTTAGGAATCCATAAACCTAGCATTGCCGCAAACATACCAATAAATACGCTGACACCAAATGCTATCCAAAGAGGCATTGCCATCTCTAGAGTTTCAAATCCTTCAACTGTAATAATTCTCATACCAGCTGCAACACTAATTGCACCAGTAATAATGGTAACTAGTGTCAAAATAATTGTTTTGATACTAATACCACTAATGGTGGCTTGTTGTTCTCCAACACCTTTTTTTGCAAATCTTGATAAAAATATATTTGATGCTCTCATAAAATCACCTCGTCTTATATTATAACAAATTTTTACTATTAATAAAATAATAGTAAAAAAGGAATTTAAAATTAAAAAAGGGCTAATTTAAGCCCTTTATATAGCGTTTTTTTATATTTATTCAACACCTATAATAAAACTATAAACAGGTTGATTACCATTGACTAAATCAAAATCAATATCTTTGTATTTATTTTCAAGTTTTTTAATTAAGTTGTTAGCATCTTTTTCTTTAACATCTTTACCAAAAATTACTGTAACGATTGAACTCATGTCATCAATCATTTTTTCAATAGTAATTAATGCAGCTTCAAACTTATCTTTGACAGAACAAATAATTTCTTTTCCATTTAAGCCCATATAATAATCTTTTTTAACTTCAATGCCACTAATTGTTGTATCTTTGATAGCAAATGTAACTTGTCCTGTTTTTACTGATGTTAATGCTTCATTCATATCTTCAATAATTACATCAACTTCATTTTCTGGATTAAAACTCATCGCTGCAACTAAACCTTGCATAATTGTTTTACTGGGAATGACATGTGCTGTTACGTTTGGATCATCTGCTACGACGTCACATGCTTGAGCAGCAGCCATAATAATATTTGAATTATTAGGCAAAATGAATATATTTTCTGCATTTACCTTATTAATTGCTTCAATAAAGTCTTCGGTTGATGGATTCATTGTTTGACCACCACTTACAACATAATCAACGCGATATTCTTCAAATAACCCTTTAATACCATCTCCACTTGCTACAGCAATGATCGCGTATTTTTTTCGCTCAACTGGCGCGACAGCATCAGCAAGCGAACTAGATGTAACTTGTAAATTTTGACCATTTGATAAATGAGTATGTTGTTCACTCATATTTTCAATTTTAAGTGTGACAAACTCACCATATTGTTGAGCATAGTTAAGTGTATTACCTGGCTTTAAAGTATGAACGTGAACTTTAACGATATCTTCATCTTTTACATAAACAATAGAATTTCCATGACTATTTAAAACATTAAGGAATCGTTTTTCTTGGAATGGGCGTTTGTTTTCACCACCAATTCGCATAATAAATTCGGTACAATATCCGAATTCTTCCGTTGCTTCCATTTTTAAAGCAGTTGGTTTTTCTTCTTCAAAAGCAGTAGCAGTTGTTTTTAATACTACTTTACCTGCTAGAGCTAGTTGCATGCCTTCGAAAATAGTAACTAAACCAGCACCGCCGCTATCGACAACGCCGACTTCTTTTAAAATAGGTAATAAGTCTGGTGTTCGTTCAAGAGATTCTCTTGCCTCGTTAAGAAAGAAATCAAATGCCTTTTCAATAGACCAATCATTTTTAACATGTTCTAAAAGTGCGTCGGAAGCTTCTCTTAAAACAGTTAAAATTGTTCCTTCAACTGGACGAAGAACTGCTTTATAAGCAACTTCTTTACCTAAGACCCATGCTTCTGCTAATTCTCGTGCATTAACTTTTTCTTTGCCCTCTAAGCCGTTGGCAAAACCGCGGAAAATTTGACTTGTAATAACGCCAGAGTTGCCTCTTGCCCCCATGAGTAGACCTCTGCTAAAGGCTTTAGCAATTCTTGAAATATCATGATCATTTAAATTTGAAATTTCCTTAGCACCGCTAGAAATTGTTAAATTCATATTCATCCCTGTATCACCATCAGGAACAGGGAAAACGTTTAAAGCGTCAATCGCGGGATAATTATTGTATAAGTTATTTGCACCCGAGATGAGCATTTCTTTGATGGTTAAACCATTTAACTCACGCATAATAAAATCCTCTACATCACTTTCACACCTTGGATATAAATATTTACTGCTCTTAGTTTCATATCAAAGGTTTTTTCTAATTCATATTTAACGCGGGATTGAACTCCGCTGATAACTTCAGTTAATTTTAATCCGTAGACGACAATAATATAGACGTCTACTGTCCATCCACTGCGGGTTTTAGTTGCAATAGCACCTTTACTAAATGTCTTTGAATCTAGAAAGATGTCAAGAGGCTTATTACCCCGTGTTCTTTGGGATAGACCTGCAACTCCATATGAGTTTAGAGCTGCCTCGGAGGCGACTTCTTCAATCGCATTAGCCGAAATGGCTATGCCGCCGAAGGGTGTTTTTTTATCATTCGCCATTTCAATTCCTCCTTTTTTAGGTATAAATACCTAACGTATTATACAAACATTTAAACATATTTGCAAATGTTGTGACAAGTGCCAATAAAATTGTTCTTATACAATGGTAAAAAATTATTTTTTAATCTTAAAATTGGCTTCAAAATGAGCTTTTTTGCAATAGGCTAATAGCTCTTCTTCATCCTTAAAAAAAGGAACACGAATTATTTTGTTATTTTTTAAAACAATCGTAAACATTTCTTTCGTAAAAAAAAGAGTAACAAAAAATTTAGCTTTGCTTATATTTAGAATATCTTTAAACAAAATAATTTGTTCTTTTTTTGTTTTTGGATATAGTACTAGTTCTTTTTCATCTACTTGAATAATTTTAGTAGGTAAAAGGAAATAATAGATGAGTCGCCCAATAAATATTACGAGAACAACTAATAAACCAAAAAGTATTAAGATGCTTTCATTTTTTACTTCTTTAGGCAATAAAATAAAAAGTAAAAGAAAAGCAAATATTAAAATTAAAGAAGCAATAAGAAAGGAAAATACTGCATACTTTAAATACTCTTTCGTTTTAAAACCAACTTTTGTCATTTTATTTTAATCTTTATTGCTATTTATAACTTCATAATCTTGAGTAATTTTAATTGTATTTAAGTGACTTAAGTAAATGAATAAACCGACTATTCCAAATATTGGAAAAAGAAAACCGATTGAAAGAAGGACGATAACATTTGTTTTTTTATCACTCGATGCATTAACAAGTGTTTGGATATAATAGATTAGCCAAACAATTGTCGGTATTAAAAATACAGCAAACAAGATACCAAATATAATTAAGAAAAGTACAAATTCAGCTACTGCTGCGACTGGATCTTCTGCTGTTATTTGTCCAGTAAATATTAATTCAATGATTTCTTTTAAAAGCTTAAAATTGTTTAATGCTAGGAGAACATCAAAAATAATTCTTCCAACTAAACTAATAAATATAAAAATTAGTGCTATTTTTACTCTTTTTAACTTATCATCAATTGTAGATTTACGTGCCATAAGTCCGCTCCTATAAATACTTGAATATAATATACATCATTTAACAATGTTTTTGAATAATCTACATTAGTTTTGTTCTAATAATCTTGAAGGTTTTATAGTATGTTATGAAATAAAAAATAGGCCTTTAGGCCTATTTATTTTTTTATTCTTGAGTGTTTTCTAGTAATCTACTTCGATAAATAAATAAAGCGACCATACCAACAAGATTAACTAATAGTCCAACTGACATTAAAATCATGATATCTTTTTTAGATAACTTAAATGATGTGATATAGACGATTATGTAATAGACAAGACCAATAATGCCTGGGATTGAAGTAAGTGAACTAATAATTGTTACGGCAGAAATTTGACGAGTTAAACTAATAATTTGTGATGTGTCTTGGTTATTTGCTGCATTAATAAATGCCTCTAAATTTGCAAAAACGACAATAAATACAAGGGTTGAAACAACTATTGCAAGCCCCATCGTAATAAACATCATTATTAGTGCTATTTTAATATTTTTTAGTGTTTGTTCTTTGTTTACTCTTTCCATATTTTTTAACTCCAATTCATTATAACATAATGAGTGTTGGTGGATACAAAATGTGCTTTAAATAAAAAAACAATCTAAAACTGGTGTTAATTTAAACTTGAAAATGCATAATTGAGCCTATTTTTGCGCTATTCTTGCAATCTGTTGCGTGCAATAAATAAGGAGACTAGTCCTACTAATTTAAGTTTAAATCCAATAGACATTAATACCATTACTTCTTTTCTTTTTAGTCTAAAGGAACCAGCATACGCTATGATGTAGTTAATAATATAGATTATAACGATTACAACCATAGCAGAAAGTAACAATAACACCAAAATAAAATATGGTACTCCCCACAACGGACTACTTTCCTCCGTAAATTCTGTAATAGCAATTACTTCAATTATTGCTTGAATAATAGTAAGAACTGCGATTGTAACGATAATCGCTATCATAGCTTTAAAACATCTAATAGCTCTATTTACACTATTAATTGTTTGTTCTTTTATATTTTGGTTCATGCTTGCTTCCTCGTTTTTAGTATAACCTAGAAATCATAACTTTCAAAATTTTTAAAGAAAACAAAAAAGTTTGGCAACTTGTTATTTTCCCCTTGCGGATATCGTCACCGCTACCGTGCTTAACTTCTGTGTTCGAGATGGGAACAGGTGTGTCCACGGCGCTATCGTCACCAAACTGTTGAGCAATTGTTCGCTCAAAACTAAATACTATACTTTATAACATGTTCTTCCATTAACTAACTTTGTTTTGCGTAGTACTCATTAACTAGAAATATTAAGTCCTCGACTTATTAGTATTGCTCGACTAAATACATCACTGCACTTACATCTGCAACCTATCAACCTAGTCGCTTACTAGGAGTCTTACTTCTTGCGAATGGGAAGTCTCATCTTAAGGTTAGCTTCACGCTTAGATGCTTTCAGCGTTTATCTATTCCATAGGTAGCTACCCAGCGATGCTTCTGGCGAAACAACTGGTAGACCATTGCTATGTCCATTCCGGTCCTCTCGTACTAGGAACAGGTCCTTTCAAACTTCCTACGCCCACGACAGATAGGGACCAAACTGTCTCACGACGTTTTGAACCCAGCTCGCGTACCACTTTAATGGACGAACAGTCCAACCCTTGGAAGGGACTACCCCTCCAGGATGTGATGAGCCGACATCGAGGTGCCAAACAGCGTCGTCGATGTGAACTCTTGGACGCTATTAGCCTGTTATCCCCAGAGTAGCTTTTATCCGTTGAGCGACGGCCCTTCCACGCGGAACCGCCGGATCACTAAGCCCGACTTTCGTCTCTGCTCGACTTGTAGGTCTCGCAGTTAAGCAACCATATGCCTTTGCACTCGATGTATGATTTCCAACCATACTGAGGTTACCTTGGGGCGCCTCCGTTACTTTTTAGGAGGCGACCGCCCCAGTCAAACTGCCCACCAAACACTGTCCCTCGGCCTGTATCGACCGTAGGTTAGAGTAGTCGTAATACAAGAGTGGTATTCCAAGGATGACTCCGCCCAGACCAAAATCCAGGTTTCACCGTCTCCCACCTATCCTATGCATGTATTACAACTACCCAATATTAAGTTACAGTAAAGCTTCATGGGGTCTTACCGTCTAGTCGCGGGTAGCCGGCATCTTTACCGGCATTAAGATTTCACCGAGTCTGCTGTTGAGACAGCGCCCAAATCATTATACCATTCGTGCGGGTCAGAACTTACCTGACAAGGAATTTCGCTACCTTAGGACCGTTATAGTTACGGCCGCCGTTCACTAGGGCTTCAATTCAAAGCTTCGCCTTGCGGCTAACCTCTCCTCTTAACCTTCCAGCACTGGGCAGGCATCACCCCATATACATCGCCTTACGGCTTCGCATAGAGCTGTGTTTTTGTTAAACAGTTGCTTGGGCCTATTCACTGCGGCTCGCTCGCGCGAGCGCTTCTTCTTGCGAACTTACGAAGCTATTTTGCCGAGTTCCTTAACAACAGTTATCTCGCTCACCTTAGGATACTCTCCTTGACCACGTGTGTCCGTTCTCGGTACGGGCCATATATGCTTAAGCTAGCAGCTTTTCTTGAGAGATGGCGTCACTTACTTCATTACTAGGGTTGCCCCATTCATTCCCGATGCGTCTTCGCCTTAGTGTTTGACGGATTTGCCTATCAAACAGCTACCTCGCACCATCCGGAATCCAATAACCGGAATAAGTTAGCCTTCCCTGTCACTACATCGCACATATACGGGTGCAGGAATATCAACCTGCCGTCCATCGGCTACGCCTTTCGGCCTCGCCTTAGGTCCCGACTAACCCTGGGTGGACGAACCTTGCCCAGGAAACCTTGGTCAATCGGTGTGTAGGATTCTCACCTACATTCGTTACTCACACCGGCATTCTCACTTCCATATCGTCCACAACTCCTTTCGGTATTGCTTCAACCAATATGGAACGCTCCCCTACCACTAATACTTTAAGTATTAATCCGTAATTTCGGTATTATGCTTAGCCCCGGTAAATCTTCGGCGCAGAGATACTCGACTAGTGAGCTGTTACGCTTTCTTTAAATGGTAGCTGCTTCTAAGCTAACATCCTAGCTGTTTGTGCGTCTCCACATCCTTCTACACTTAGCATAAATTTAGGGACCTTAATTGACGGTCTGGGCTGTTTCCCTTTCGACCATGGAGCTTAGCCCCCACAGTCTGACTGCCTAACTAAAATTAATGGCATTCGGAGTTTGATTACATTCAGTACCGCTGGACGCGGCCATCAAGCATTCAGTGCTCTACCTCCACTAACAATATTAGACGCTAGCCCTAAAGCTATTTCGGGGAGAACCAGCTATTACCCGGCTCGATTAGAATTTCTCTACGATTCACAACTCATCCGCGGGCGTTTCAACGAACGTCGGTTCAGTCCTCCGGTGGGTATTACCCCACTTTCAACTTGGTCATGAATAGATCGCACGGGTTTCGGGTCTATGTCATCGTACTAATTCGCCCTATTCAGGCTCGCTTTCACTACGGCTCCGCTTCGTCAGCTTAACCTTGCACGACAACCATAACTCGCCGGTTCATTCTTCAAAAGGCACGCCATCAGCCTTTAACGGCCTCTGACTTCTTGTAAGCATACAGTTTCAGATTCTTTTCACTCCCCTCCCGGGGTTCTTTTCACCTTTCCCTCACGGTACTGGTTCACTATCGGTCACTAGTTAGTATTTAGCCTTTCGCAGTGGTCTGCGTATCTTCCGACAAGGTTCCACGTGCCTCGCCGTACTCTGGAAATCGCTAGCGGGTAATAATCGTTTAATTACAGGACTTGCACCGTCTTTGGTTGGCCTTTCAATGCCATTCATCTGGACTATTACACTCACATATTGCGCTCCAAAACCCCCGTCCAAAGACAGGTTTGGGCTGTTCCGCTTTCGCTCGCCGCTACTTACGGAATCGAATTCTCTTTCTTTTCCTCTAGGTACTAAGATGTTTCAATTCCCTAGGTATCGCTTCCTTAAACTTTTAATATTAAGGATAATATGACATTACTCATACTGGGTTTCCCCATTCGGAGATCGACGGTTCGTTGCTTACATCCAGCTCCCCATCGCTTATCGCAGGTAGTCGCGTCCTTCATCGCCTTCTAGTGCCAAGGCATTCACTGTACGCCCTTAGTAACTTAATTTTTCTTGATTGATTGTTAATAAATGCGTTAATAAAACTTGGTTAGTTTTGTTTTTTTGATTTGTCTTTATCGCAGATTTAGTAAATCTTGCGACATTAACAGAAAGAACATGTTATTTTATAGTATTCAGTTTTCAAAGAACAATTTTTTGAGCTTAATCGCTCAAAACTAAACAGATGAACTCAACAACTTATTAATACGAATTAAGATTGTTGTTTTGTTTATCGACGACAAACTCGTCGAGGTTGGTTTTGTACAATTTACGTCGTTTTTGACGTTGTTTTCTCCATAGAAAGGAGGTGATCCATCCCCACGTTCCCGTAGGGATACCTTGTTACGACTTAACCCCAATCACTAGTCCTACCTTGGGCGGCTCCCTCCCTTACGGGTTAGGATACCGACTTCGAGCATTACCAGCTCTCATGGTTTGACGGGCGGTGTGTACAAGGCCCGGGAACGTATTCACCGTAGCATGGCTGATCTACGATTACTAGCAATTCCGACTTCATGGAGTCGAGTTGCAGACTCCAATCCGAACTGAGATCGGCTTTATGAGATTCGCTCAGCCTCGCGGCATTGCAGCTCTTTGTACCGACCATTGTAGCACGTGTGTCGCCCAGGACATAAAGGGCATGATGATTTGACGTCATCCCCACCTTCCTCCGGCTTACACCGGCAGTCTCCTTAAAGTCCCCAACTTAATGATGGTAACTAAGGACAAGGGTTGCGCTCGTTGGAGGACTTAACCTAACATCTCACGACACGAGCTGACGACAACCATGCACCACCTGTATGTTCTGTATATCCCTCTATTTCTAGAGTCTTAGAACTATGTCAAGCCCTGGTAAGGTTCTTCGCGTAGCATCGAATTAAACCACATGCTCCACTGCTTGTGCGGGCCCCCGTCAATTCCTTTAAGTTTCAGTCTTGCGACCGTACTCCTCAGGCGGAGAACTTAATGCGTTAGCTTCAGCGCTGGGTTTCACCCCAACACTTAGTTCTCAGCGTTTACGGCGTGGACTACTAGGGTATCTAATCCTATTTGCTACCCACGCTTTCGTGACTGAGCGTCAGTATCGATCCAGTATATCGCCTTCGCCACTGGTGTTCCTCCATATATCTACGCATTTCACCGCTCCACATGGAATTCCATATACCTCTCTCGTACTCTAGCCTCTCAGTTTCCAAAGCGGACAGTGGTTGAGCCACTGCATTTGACTTCAGACTTAAAAGGCCGCCTGCTCACTCTTTACGCCCAATAATTCCGGATAACGCTTGCCACCTACGTATTACCGCGGCTGCTGGCACGTAGTTAGCCGTGGCTTTCTGGCAGGGTACCTTCAAATCGGAAACATTCTCTTCTTCCGACCTTTATTCCCCTACAACAGAACTTTACAATCCGAAGACCTTCTTCGTTCACGCGGCGTTGCTCGGTCAGGGTTCCCCCCATTGCCGAAAACTCCCTACTGCTGCCTCCCGTAGGAGTATGGGCCGTGTCTCAGTCCCATTGTGGCCGATCACCCTCTCAGGTCGGCTACG